>CAMZKY010000293.1 GCA_947311455.1 uncultured Marinosulfonomonas sp.
CAACGCCAAGCGCCTCAAGACCCAAACCATCAGTGAACGGTTTGCGCCCTGTCGCCACCAAAACCACATCAGCGTCAATAGTGGATTCCGCATCGTTTTTGCGCAGTTTATAGGTGACTTTGGCTTTGGTTTTGGTGGTCGAAACCGATTGCACAGCCGCCCCCAAAACAAACTTAAGCCCTTGTTTTTTAAGGCTTCTTGCAAAGGCTTTGGCAACGTCTTTGTCAATGCCCGGGGTGATGTGATCCAGAAATTCAACCACCGTAACCTCGGCCCCCAAACGCGCGTAAACCGATCCCATTTCAAGGCCGATCACACCCGCGCCGATCACCACCATTTTCTTTGGCACCTTGCCCAAAGACAGCGCGCCTGTTGACGTGACCACAATTTTTTCGTCAATTTCAACACCGGGCAAAGAGGTGGGTTCCGAGCCTGTGGCGATAACGATGTTTTTGGTGTCAAACACATCATCCCCCACCTGAACCTTGCCCGCTGCAGGGATGGTGGCCCAGCCTTTGATCCAGTCTATCTTGTTCTTTTTAAACAGAAATTCGATGCCTTTGGTGTTCTGGCCAATCACATCATCCTTATAGGCCTGCATCTGGTTCCAATCCACAGAAGGCGACTTGCCTTTCAGGCCCATTTTCACGAAATTATGCTCGGCTTCGTGCAGCATATGCGAGGCGTGCAGCAGGGCTTTTGACGGGATGCAGCCAACATTCAGGCAGGTGCCGCCAAGGGTTTCACGCCCTTCGACACAGGCGGTTTTCAGGCCCAGCTGGGCGCAGCGAATGGCGCTGACATAGCCGCCAGGGCCGCCGCCGATGATGATCACGTCATAGGAATTGGATGACATTTGGTGTCTCCTTCAGGATGAAAATTGGTGTATGGCTTGCGTATGGCAAACGTATGGCAAGCGTATGGCAAAGTGTCTGGCGTAGAACGGGGGCTGTCTGCCCCCGCAGGCCTGAACGGCCCGCTCCCCCGAGGATATTTGAAAAAAGAAGAAGGCTCATATCACCACCTGCAACAGCATGATCACCGTCGCGCCCAGCCCGATTGACCACGCGATCGAGCGCAGCCACGGAATGCCGCTGACATAAAGCGGCACATAGGCAACGCGCGCTGCCAGATAGACCCACGCACAGGTGATGGTTAGATAAGATGATTTCAGGCTTAGGGTGAGGGTAAGCACGGCGATGGTGAACAGGGCCAGCGCCGCGTAATGATTGGTGAGCGCGCGATCCAGCCGTGCGCCGATGCCGTGCAACGGTTTGGCCGTATCGCGCGGGCCAACGCCGTGTTTGATACCGTTTTGCAGATCGGTGAAAATGACAACGAGGAGAAGTTGCGCGGCTTGGAGGAGGCCAGCGTAAGCGAGGATTTTGAGTTCTGGGGTCATGTAGACCATCCAATCGCTTTAAGGACATCAATCTTGGTTAAAACTAAGAGAAATGCGCCGATAACAAGAAGTGTTAGCTGCCAAAGTTGAAAAGATCTATGTTTGCCTCCTAATGACTTGGTAAGTTCCGCAATGTGGTCAGCCATTTCTTTCTGAACGTTGGGGGGCGTCATTGATATTTCCCTTTGAGTAGAAATAATTGTATTGCTTAAATTAATTGCAGACTGAAGACCTTGTAGAACCTTTAACCCGATAAGAAAACTAACGGCCCAGCACGTAAGAGCACCCAGTAAGAAGCGAGTTTCGATAAGGGTTAGAGTAGGTGCTATAGTGGCAAGTGAGTATCCGATACCTGTTCCTGATGCGCTCATCAAATAGTAGCAACGTTTTTCAGACGTTCGCCACATTTCAAAAGTAAGTTCCTTTTTCGTGCTCATCTTTTCGGTTACCCCGTGGTTGCACGGGCGGCGTACCCGCCGCCCACCATTAACTTACAAATCCATCAACAAACGCCGTGGATCCTCAAGGGCTTCTTTGACCCGCACAAGGAATGTCACGGCACCTTTACCATCGACCACACGGTGATCATAGGACAGGGCCAGATACATCATCGGGCGGACTACAACTTGGCCGTTGATCGCCACGGGACGATCCTGAATTTTATGCATGCCAAGGATGCCCGATTGTGGCGGGTTCAGAATGGGCGACGACATAAGCGAGCCGTAAACACCGCCGTTGGAAATGGTAAAGCTGCCGCCTTGCATTTCGGCCATCGACAGTTTGCCGTCCACGCCTTTGCGCCCCAGCTCGCCGATTTTCTTTTCGATATCGGCGAATGACATTTCATGGGCATTGCGCACCACCGGCACCACCAATCCGGTTGGAGTGCCCACGGCGACGCCCATATGCACATAGTTTTTGTACACAATATCGGTGCCGTCAATTTCGGCGTTTACGGCGGGGACTTCGTTCAGGGCGTGCACACAGGCTTTGGTAAAGAACGACATAAAGCCAAGTTTGGTGCCGTGTTTTTTCAAGAACAACTCTTTGTATTCCTTGCGCAGCTCCATCACTGCGGTCATGTCGACCTCGTTATAGGTGGTCAGCATAGCGGCGGTGTTTTGCGCCTCTTTCAAACGGCGCGCGATGGTTTGGCGCAGGCGGGTCATTTTCACCCGTTCTTCGCGCGATGCATCATCGGCGGGCACCGGTGCGCGCGGGGTTGCGGCGGCGGGGGCCGGTGTTGGCGCGGCAACGGCAGCGGGCGGGTTGGCGATGGCATTTTGCACGTCTTCTTTCATGATGCGCCCGTCTTTGCCGGTGCCGGTAACAGCAGAGGCCGCAAGGCCGGATTCGGCCATCAGCTTGTTGGCAGAGGGGGCGTTTTCAACATCTTTCCCTGTGGGGGCCGCTGCGGCAGGGGCGGTGCTTGGGGCGGGGGCTGCGCCGGTTGCACCGCCCATAATCACCGCAAGTTTTCCGCCTGCATTCACCGTTGCGCCGTCGGGGGCCAGAATTTCCGACAGGATGCCAGAGGCAGGCGCGGGCACTTCGACAGATACTTTATCGGTTTCCAATTCGCACAGCATTTCATCTTGTGCCACCGTGTCGCCCACCTGTTTGAACCATGTGGCAACGGTGGCCTCGGTGACAGATTCGCCCAAGGTGGGCACCATCACATCAACCGCGCTGGCGGGTTCGGATTTTGCAGCGGGTGCAGGCGCAGGTGCGGCGGCTTCGCCTTCGTTCAGGATGGCCAGCAGGGCGTCAACGCCAACCGTATCGCCCTCGGCGGCGATAATTTCGGCCATGGTGCCTGCGGCAGGGGAGGGCACCTCGACGGTGACTTTATCGGTTTCAAGTTCGCACAGCATTTCGTCAACCGCCACGGCATCGCCGGGTTTTTTGAACCATGTGGCAACGGTGGCTTCGGTGACGGATTCGCCAAGGGTGGGAACGCGGATTTCAGTGGACATGGGGTTATCCTTCGATTGTAAGCGCGTCATTCACGAGCGCGATTTGTTGGGCTTTGTGGGTTTTGCCAAGGCCTGTGGCCGGCGATGCAGATGGCGGGCGGCCCGCATAGGTTGGTCGTTTGGCTTTGACGTCCAGACGGCCTAGCACCCATTCGATATTGGGTTCGATGAATGTCCAGCCGCCTTGGTTTTTGGGTTCTTCCTGACACCAGACCACATCGGCGTTTTTGAACCGATCCAGCTCTTTCGCCAATGACATGGCAGGCACCGGATAGAATTGTTCAACCCGCAGGATATAAACATCGGTCAGGCCGCGATTGTCGCGTTCCTCAAGCAGATCGTAATACACCTTGCCCGAACACATCACCACGCGTTTGATTTTATCATCCGCCACCAGTTTGGTATCGGAGCTGCCTTTTTGTGCGTCATCCCACAAGATACGGTGGAACGATGATCCGGTGACAAAATCGGCTTTGGTTGACACGGCCTTTTTGTGGCGTAGCAGCGATTTTGGCGTCATCAGGATCAGCGGTTTGCGATAGCTGCGGTGCATTTGACGGCGCAGCAGGTGGAAATAATTGGCCGGTGTGGTGCAATTGGCGACGATCCAGTTGTCTTCGGCGCTCATTTGTAAATACCGTTCCAAGCGGGCCGAGGAGTGTTCCGGCCCTTGGCCTTCATAGCCATGAGGCAGTAGCACCACGAGGCCTGACATGCGCAGCCATTTGCGTTCGCCCGAGGAAATAAACTGGTCAAACATGATTTGCGCCCCATTGGCGAAATCGCCAAACTGGGCCTCCCACAGAACCAGCGCGTTGGGTTCGGCAAGCGTGTAGCCATATTCAAAGCCAAGCACCGCGTATTCCGAAAGCATGGAATCGATCACTTCGAACTGGGCCTGACCTTCGCGGATATGGTTCAGCGGGTAGTACTTTTCTTCGCTATCCTGATTCAGGATCGCGGAATGCCTGTGGCTAAAGGTGCCGCGCGCGGAATCTTGTCCGGCAAGGCGCACGGGGTATCCCTCGGTCATTAACGATCCAAAGGCCAAAGCCTCGCCCGTTGCCCAATCAATGTTTTCGCCCGCATCAAGCATCGCCTTTTTGGTGGCCAGCATCCGGTTGACTGTTTTGTGGGCGGGATAATCGGTGGGCAGTGTGGTTAAGGCTGCGCCCACCTGATTGTAGGTTTCTTCATTCATTGCGGTTTCGCCGCGTTGGTAATCGGTGCTGTCGTGTTTTGACAGATGTTTCCAGCGCCCGTCCAGCCAATCGGCCTTGTTTGGCTTGTAGTTTTTGCCGATTTCGAATTCCTCGTTCAGATGAGCCTGAAACGCGGTTTTCATATCGTCGATTTCGCCTTCGGGGATCAGCCCGTCACGCACCAGACGTTCGGTGTATAATTGCAGTGTGGTTTTCTGGGTTTTGATCTTTTTATACATCAGCGGGTTGGTGAACATCGGCTCGTCGCCTTCGTTGTGACCAAATCGGCGATAGCAGAAAATGTCGATCACCACGTCTTTGTGGAATTTTTGGCGGAACTCGGTGGCCACCTTGGCGGCGTGCACCACGGCTTCGGGATCGTCGCCGTTGACGTGGAAAATAGGCGCTTCGACCATCATCGCAATATCGGTGGGATAGGGCGATGAGCGGCTGAAACGTGGCGCGGCGGTAAAGCCGATCTGGTTATTCACCACGATATGAATGGTGCCGCCGGTGCGGTGCCCCGTTAGACCCGACAGGCCGAAACATTCGGAAATAATGCCTTGGCCGGCAAAGGCCGCATCGCCGTGCAGCAACAGCGGAATAACGCTGGAGCGTTCTTTATCGTGTTTTTGATCCTGCTTGGCGCGGGATTTGCCCAGCACCACAGGGTTTACCGCCTCAAGATGCGACGGGTTTGCCGTTAGGGATAAATGCACGGATTCACCGCCAAAGGAGCGATCAGAAGATGCGCCAAGGTGGTATTTCACATCGCCCGAGCCATCCACATCTTCGGGTTTGAAACTACCACCCAGAAATTCGTTGAACACCGCGCGGTAGGGTTTGGCCATCACATTCACCAGCACCGACAGGCGGCCACGGTGGGGCATGCCGATGATGATTTCTTTGGCGCCCAGATCACCACCGCGTTTGATGATTTGCTCCATCGCCGGTATCAGGCTTTCGCCACCATCAAGGCCAAAGCGTTTGGTGCCCATGTATTTGACGTGCAGGAATTTCTCAAAACCTTCGGCCTCGACCAGTTTATTCAGGATCGCCTTGCGCCCTTTGCGGGTGAACTGGATTTCCTTGCCGTACCCTTCGATCCGTTCCTTAAGCCATGAAGATTGTTCAGGATCGGAAATATGCATGTATTGCAAGGCAAACGTGCCACAATACGTGCGTTTAACGATTTCAATGATTTGGCGCATGGAGGCCATTTGTAGACCCAGCACATTATCAAGGAAAATCTGACGATCCATATCGCCATCAACAAACCCGTAGGATTTCGGATTAAGCTCGGGCAGATCTTTGTTACCTTCAAGGCCCAGCGGATCAAGATCGGCGGCAAGGTGGCCACGGATGCGATAGGCACGAATGATCATCAGGGCGCGGATACTGTCCAGAACTGCGCGTTTGATCTGGTCATCGGAAACCTGAACGCCCTTTTCCTCGGCCTTGGCCAGAATTTTCTCGGCCACTTGCGCGGGTTTGGCATCTTCGGTAGGCCATTGACCATCCAGCGCATGGGTCAGATCGTCATTCGGGATCGGCGGCCAGTCCGCGCGCGCCCACGAGGGGCCGGTGGCCTCGGCCTTGACGGCCATGTCATCGTCGTCCAGTTCCCTGAAAAACGCCTGCCACGCTTCATCGACCGCCTTCGGGTCATTGGCGTATTGGGCATAAAGCTGCTCGATATACTGGGCATTGTGCCCTTGCAGGAACGAGGAGGAGTGGAAATCTTCGGTGGTCGGTTGGTCGGTCATGACAAATACCTGAAAATGTGAGAGGCCCCGGGCCAAGCCCGGGG
>CAMZKY010000294.1 GCA_947311455.1 uncultured Marinosulfonomonas sp.
ACCGATTTCTGATGAGGTGGGGCATTGACCATGCCCGCCAGTGCCGCCGCCGCATTTTCCAACACCATGCGCAATGTCGGATTCAGGCCTTGAATATCGGCGATTGAGGGCATCAGAACAATATCACTGGCCGCAACAGACGCCCGCACATCATAGGCCAGTGTTGTTACAATCATCTTGGGCCAACCGAATGCAAGGTTTTGCATGGCATTGATGCAGACCCACGTGCCCGTTCCGCCACCAATACCGATAGCCCCGGCCAAACCCGACTCTATAAGAGCGCGCAACGAATGATAGGCGTCATTTGCGCTTGTCTGCATCAGCTGGATTTTCTGATCGGAAGGGACTGTCCGGGCTGTTGTCCGGATACTTGTATCGACAAAAACCGGCGTTAACCCGACGGCCTTAAGGGCCGAGGCCAGAAAATCAGCCTCGGCTTGTTTTGTATCCAATGTTGCCAATATGGCAACCCGCGGGGCCGATGTGGTTTCATCCGACATAAATCAACTCCCGCTGGTCAGCATTCTATTTGATGCCGTGGGCCTTTTTGGTCGCGCCGGCGGGCATGTCGCCGTAATAAAAATGCAGGCCCGGGATATGTTTGCGACGTTCCCGCAGTTTCATGCCCTCAAACGGATAAACATCACTTTCACCACATGCAGGGTCATGGCAAGGAAGCACATAATCGGCACGTTTGTCCAGTTCTTCCACGGAACGCCATCCGTCAACCGAGCTGACAAAGCGGGCCGGCACCCAATAACGCCATTTTTCGTCTTCGTTGGGTTCAAGGTTGCGGCTGTTGAAAATGGCATCGCCACAAACCACGATATCGCCCGCCGTGGTTTCGACTGTGACGGCCATGTGGCCAACAGAATGGCCCGGCGTGTGGAACATGGTGATCCCTGGCAATACTTCAGTTTCGTCATCAATCATTTCAAAGGTGCAACCCTGATACGCAGGTTCAATCCCGATCGCAGGGCTTTCATAGGTGCGATAATACAGCGGCAAGGGGTTATACGCCATTTCAATTTCTGCACGCGGCGCGATATAACGGGCATTTTTGAATTGCTTCATGTTTTGCACATGATCCCAGTGCAGGTGGGTAAAGACAATCGCATCAATTTCATCAGGGTGAACACCCAGTTTTTGCTCAAGATGTTCATGAACCTGCAAACAGCCGCGCTTTTCGCAATTATGGTGGTACTTGGTGGCGCGCTCCTGATCCGGCAGACCTGTATCAATCAGGATTTTATGCTCGCCGGTATCAACATAGAAGGCATAACAGGGTTGCCAAATTTTTTCGCCCGCAGGGCCTTTCCAGAACACATAGGTTCCTAAATCGTTTTGTAGCCAGCCAGTATTGATCGGGTAAATTTTTGTTTCTGCGACGCCCATGAAGCATTCTCCGTTTGATAGGTGTTTTTTGTATACACTAATATGGGATTGCACACATTATGCAAGAGAGATTCATGCTTGATGTAAAATATGGCAGAATTTCCATCAACTAAATTAGCAGATGACGTCTATTCTGGCCCATTGGCTTGTAAGACACGCATAAAGCTGTCGTTCATGTGTTCACGCATACCCTGCACTGCCACGTCAGAATCAGCCGAAAATATCTTTTCGATCAATACCGCGTGGGCCTCGGCGGACGCCAGAAGATCGGGTTTTCCGGTGAATTTTTTCGCCCTGAAAGGGCCGGTTTTTCGACGAAAGCTGGAGGCCAATTCGCATATATGCGGGTTTTCAGTGGCCTGATAGATTAAAAAATGCAGGTTTTCATTGGCGATTAGATAACGAGGCAAGTCACCTGCGGTGGCCGAGGCAACACACTCCGCCTGTGCGGATTCTATATTTGATCTGGCCAGTAAAGTAAGGCGCTGAGAGGCCAATCTGGCGCAAATCGCTTCGATTTCATGCATTGCTTCAAACATTTGCGCGATTTCCTCACGTGAATATTCGGCAACGCGCAGTCCCTTACGATCGGTTTTTGCAAGGATCCCCTGTGCAGCCAATCGATTAAGCGCTTCGCGAACCGGTGTTCTGGACACATTGAACCGCGCTGCAAGCTTGGTTTCATCCAGCCGTTCGCCAGGCTCTATGCGTCCGACTGCGATATCCTGCATCAATTCGGATTCAATTCTATGCGCGCTGGATTCGCGGCCTGATTTTCCCATAATCATTCACACCTGCTGGGGGTTTAAAAGTCATTCCATTCTTAGATACCCTAAAATCGACCGCTAGAATAGGATGTTTTTGCTATTGTGCATAATTTTTGTTGATATTGTATACAAAGTTGCCATAAGATTTGGACAGATGGTCGAATCCGTCAAAAGAATACGAAATTGCGCAAAAATTCTGTGGAATAAACGTCAATGCCAAAGATAGAGCTTACCAATCTTCAAAAAAGCTATGGGGCGGTTTCCGTCATTGATGGACTGAATTTAACCATGGAAGATGGCGAATTTACCGTATTGGTTGGCCCGTCAGGCTGTGGGAAATCAACCACTTTGCGTATGATTGCGGGGTTGGAAACAGTTACCGGTGGCGAAATCAGAATCGGCGGGCGCGATGTTACACATCTGGAACCCAAAGAGCGTGATCTGGCATTGGTATTTCAGGATTACGCCCTGTATCCACACATGAATGTGGCCAAAAACATGTCGTTCGCCTTACGTTTGGCGCGGTATGATAAATCAAAAATAAACAGCCGCGTGAACGAAGTCGCGGAAATGTTGGGCCTAACCGAATATTTAAATCGCAAACCGGCGGAATTGTCGGGCGGGCAGCGCCAACGGGTTGCCATGGGGCGCGCGCTTGTACGGGATGCGTCGACATTTTTGTTTGACGAACCCTTGTCCAATCTTGATGCCAAATTGCGGGCGCAAATGCGCGCCGAACTGGCATTGATGAGCAAGCGAATTCAAAAAAACATGGTCTATGTGACCCACGATCAGGTCGAAGCAATGACGCTTGGTGATCGGATTGTGGTGATGAAATCCGGCAAAATCATGCAGGTCGGCACCCCCGAGGAATTATACCGTTCACCGGCAAACCTGTTTGTAGCCGGTTTTATCGGCTCCCCGACAATGAATTTTCTTGATGGTGAGCTGTTTGAAGAAAATGGGCGGCTTTTTGCTAAGGGCAACGGGTTTGCGCTGCCATTACCTGATAAACGCAAAGCCGAGCTTGCAACCCACACGGGCCGGAAAATTATCATCGGACTACGGCCCGGAAACTTCTTTATGGGCAATGGCGAAAATGCGTTGGAGCTGCCCATCATCCTGTCTGAATACATCGGTGCGCAATCGGTTTTGATGTCGGAATTGGGTGGGCAAACAATTACCATAGAGGTCAGTTCAGAGGCTCCAATCCCCAGTGGTGCCCCAATGGAATTTCTTATCGAAGAAGAGGGAATCCATTTGTTTGATAGCAAAACTGAAGAGGCGCTGTAACGGCGCAATTGGGGGCATACCGGTCTGTTTTCGCAGGTCACAAAAGGGAGAAAAAAATGAAGCACATTACTAATATACTAAAACCGTCCTTGCTGGCGGGGCTGGTAGCAATCAGCGCAAGCGGCATCGCTCAGGCCGAGGTTGCTGCGCAGTATAAACCATACGAGGGTACCACGTTGGTGGTGAATTTCCCCGTATTTCCACATTACAATTCGACAATGAAGGTTATTCAACAGTTTACCGAAGAAACCGGTATCAATGTTGAAGTTGATCAGCTTGCCTATCTGAAAATGCGTGAGCGTCAAACGCTGGAGCTGACCAAAGCCAAAGGCGACTATGACCTGATTTCCTATGTTGTATTTTCCAAGGCCGATTATGTGTATGCCGATCAACTGGAAAATCTGGCCCGCTATTTCATGAATCCAAAACTGGCAGATCCAAACTTTGATGCGGAAGACCTGATTGACGGTTATGTGCAAAATATCGGTGTTGCCGGTGGGGCAAAAGGCTATCTGCCCGGCCCAACAGGATCGCTTTACGGCATGCCGTTTGGCTCGGAAACATCTGCACTGGCTTATCGCGCGGACATTTTCGAGAAGCATGGGCTGAAAGTGCCTGAAACACTGGAAGAAATGGTTGATATTGCCTGTAAAATTCCGGAGCTGGAACCCGGTATGGGTGGTTTGGCGATGCGCGCGGCCTCTGGACACCATGCCAGCCACGCGTTCTTGTTGCTATTGAATCCGCTTGGTGGTTCGGTGTTTGATGATAACTGGCAGCCGGTTATCAATAATGCCCAAGGTGTTGCTGCGGCAAACATGTTGAAGAAAATCACTGATTGCGGTGTTGACGGAGCCAAAACATTCGGCCCCTCCGAAGCGGCTTCCGGCTTTTCCTCGGGTCAATATGCGATGTTCCTTGACTCGATCGGTTTTGCCGCCGGTTTCCAAGACCCAAGCAAATCACAAGTTGTTGGCAAAGTGCAATGGGCTATGCATCCTAAGGGTGTCGTGGCTGCGTCACAAACCGGTGGTTTCGGCATTGGCATTCCCAAAAATGCACAACACAAAGAAGCCGCGTTCCTGTTGCTTCAGTGGCTGACATCCAAAGAAACCGACTTGAAAATCGCCATGGAAGGCGGCAACCCGTCCCGTTATTCCACATATCAGGATGCCGGACTGAACGCGAAATATCCTTATTCCGCAACCTTTGGTGAAGCCCTGAAATATGCAAACCCTGATTGGCGCCCAATCATCCCGACATGGGGTAAAATTAACGCCGATCTGGGCACCACATTGTCCAAAATCCTGACCGAGGGTCTTGACCCACAAGAAGGTCTGGACGGTGTTGCAGAGCGCGCACACGCGATCATGGAAGAAGCCGGTTACTACACTTGGCAATAGTCGTCTGATCAAAACAACGTTCAGGGCGGCATGCGCCCTGAACGCCCCACCTATTCCTAACAGCCCGAGTAAACACCGTGAACATGTCCCGCCTAAACAGATTAACGCCCTACATGTTCCTGGCCCCGGCGGCCGCGATCTTGGCCATCGCGTTGCTGTATCCGATTGGCTATATGATTTACGCCAGCTTTCTGGATTGGAACCCCAGCCAGCGCATTGGCGAAGCCGACTGGGTCGGTATGCGAAATTACCTGAAATTGCTAAATGATGCAGCCTTCTGGGAAAGCACATGGGTCACTGTTCGCTTTGCCTCGATTGTCGTTACACTGGAAATGATCTTTGGCGTCGGCCTTGCGATGATACTGGATCGCAACCTGCGTGGCATGTCGATATTGCGCACTATTTTTATTCTGCCAATGATGATCGCTCCGATCGTTGTCGGCCTGATGTGGCGATATATGTATCACCCGCAGGTGGGTATTTTTAACCGCACATTAAAATCTCTGGGCTTTGATACAATCCCGTTTTTATCTGAATCAAACTGGGCGTTTGCCTCCGTGATCATTGCCGATATCTGGCAGTGGACGCCGTTTATTTTCATCCTGTCATTGGCAGCTTTGCAGTCTTTGCCACAATCGGCAATCGAAGCCTCGCGCATTGACGGAGCATCCGGGTGGCAGCAGGTGCTGTATATCAAGCTGCCGTTGATGTTGCCGGTTCTGATTGTCACCGTGTTGTTGCGGTTGATTGATGCGTTCAAAGTTCTGGAAGTGATCCTTGTCATGACAAATGGCGGCCCGGGCCTCAGCACCGAAGTGCTGGCCCTGCGCATTAGTCGCACCGCCTCGGAATTCCGCGAGTTGGGCGAAGCTGCCGCGATGTCGAATGCGTTGCTGTTTTTGTTGATGCTGCTGACGGTAATCATGTTTGGCTACACCAAATTACAAGAAAAACGCGCCGCAAAATTACGCCAAGCTGCCCAGGAGGAAATCTGATGCAAAACCGCGATGGCAACAAGGCCAATATCGCCTTCTACCCGTTGATGATCATGTTGGTTGTTATGTCGGCAGGCCCGATCGTGTTGATGCTGATGACGTCTTTACGCCCAAATGTGGACATTACCTCGCCCACCGCCAGTTTCTTTTTCATGCCAACCTTGCGCAATTACGAAACCACATTGTGTGATTTGCTTTGGTACAAGCCTGAACATGTGGGCTATTGTAATCCTATGTTTGGACGGGCGTTGATCAATTCATTGATTGTGGCAATCAGTTCAACATTTTTGACATTGGTCATTGGCTGCATGGCGGCCTATTCTTTAGTGCGGTTCAGGTTTTTTGGCCGCGATGTGGTGTCCTTGACAACCCTGATGATGCGCATGGTGCCGCCTGCGGTTTTGCTGGTGCCGGTGTTCGGGATCTGGACATTCCAGTTCGGTATCAGTGGCACGGTTGGCGGGATCATCCTGATCTATACCGCAATGAACCTGCCATTCGTGATCTGGATATTACAAAGCTTTATCGTTCAAGTGCCAATCCAGCTGGAAGAAGCCGCGCGCATGGATGGCGCGGGGCCGTTTCGGGTGTTTTTTCTGGTGGTTCTGCCCCTGATTAAACCCGGTTTGGCGGCGGCTGCAATCTTTACATTCCGCATCGCGTGGAATGAATTCTTGCTGGCGAATGCCTTGTCAGACCGCAACTCACGCACCGTGCCGGTGACAATCGTCAACAGCCTGTCCGATTTGGGTATTGATTGGGGCGTGTTGATGGCCACGGGTATGTTGCTGGCAATTCCACCCATTCTGTTCACGTTTTTTGCCGCACGCCAAATCATCACAGGGATGACGGCGGGTGCTGTAAAGGGCTGATTTTTCTTACTGTTCTCGGGAGACCAAAATGAAACTTGTAATTGCCGGAGATAGCGCCGGAGAACCCCTTGCCCTGACGCTTTATGATTATCTGAAAGACCGCGACGGCCTTGATGTAACGGAATTTTCCCATCCCGAAGATGGCGC
>CAMZKY010000295.1 GCA_947311455.1 uncultured Marinosulfonomonas sp.
GATTTTGACCAATCAATCACCGCGCGTTCCATATAGATCGCGCCATGATCACGCCCGCCGCCATTGCTGTTCATCGTGGCGGCGACCATTTCACTAATCAATCCGCTGGCCAGCCCCGTGCCATGCACCCAGCCAAAAAAACGCGGATGGGTGTTGCCAGTGCCATAGGGCAGCACATCGGCAACCATCCGGCGCGCCACCTCGACTTCGCCCACAGCCACATCTTCAATCCCGTAACCCGCCGCAACATCCGCCGGAACGGGCTGCCACGGATGATCCGCAGCCCCACCCATCCGATCAATGCAGTGATCCAGCACGTCATGCGCTGCCGCACGAAATGCGGCCCAGTCTGTGGGGTCAAGATGGTTGCCAAGGGGGCTTTTGCGTTTTGCCATGGTCTTGCCTTTCGGGAATGTCCTGCCAAATACCCATATATCGCGCCGCCCGTTCAGAACAGCATAGACTTGCCCCCGCACATAAAATACAAAAGGCACACCACACCAAACAGGAGCAAAAATGGGCCTTCCGGTAAAAGACCAAATGAAATTCTGGGGCATATTTGCTGCGGTCTTCCTTATTGCGCTTTGGTATCTGGGCGATGTGATCATGCCGTTTCTGTTGGGCGGGGCAATTGCCTATTTTATGGATCCCGTGGCCGACAAACTGGAAGACATGGGATGCTCGCGCGCCTTGGCCACCACGATTATTACCGTGATTGCTTTGGTCGTTTTTGTTCTGATGGCGTTTCTGATTGTACCGACCATTGTCAAACAAACCGCAAGCCTGATTGATTCTGCCCCGCAAATTTTCAAACGCTTACGCCTGTTTCTAACCGATACATTCCCGTCCATCATGGACGAAAATTCGGTATTGCGCCAATCGCTTGATACGCTTGGCGAAACCATCAAAGCCAAGGGCGGCGATCTGATCAATGGCATTTTCAGCTCTGCCATGAGCGTGATCAACATTCTGGTGATGTTTGTCATCGTGCCGGTTGTAGCGTTTTATATGCTGCTGGACTGGGATAAAATGATCGCCAAAATCGACGGCCTGCTGCCGCGCGATCACGCCCCTACCATTCGCAAACTGGCCGGTGAAATCGACACCACGCTGGCCTCTTTTATTCGTGGCCAAGGCACGGTTTGCCTGACGATGGGGGCCTATTACGCCATCGGATTGATGATTGTCGGGTTGCAATTTGGCCTGCTTGTCGGTGCCTTTGCCGGATTGATCACCTTTATTCCCTATATCGGCGCGCTGATTGGCGGCGCGTTGGCAATCGGTCTGGGCCTTTATCAATTCTGGGGCGATTGGGTGCCGTTGGGGCTGGTTGCGGGCGTATTTATGATTGGTCAGGTGCTTGAGGGCAACGTGATTACCCCGCGCCTTGTGGGCAATTCGGTCGGGCTGCATCCGGTTTGGCTGATGTTTTCGCTGTCGGTGTTTGGCACTTTGTTCGGCTTTGTCGGGATGTTGGTGGCCGTGCCTGTGGCCGCATCGATCGGTGTGATTATCCGCTTTGTCATCAAACAATATCAAGAAGCGCGTTTATATACAGGCACCAAGAACCCCACACCACCAAAAGAAACCAGCTGATAAATGGCCGAGCAACTTACATTCGATCTGCCCACGCTTGATCCATTTGGAGAGGATGATTTTTTCGTCTCCCCGACCAATGCCATGGCTGTGGAAATGCTGAATGATACATCCGCATGGCCCCAAAACAAACTGGTTCTTGTTGGGCCGGATGGCTCAGGCAAAACCCACCTCGCCCATATCTGGGCGCATAAAACCAACGCCGCCTTTATCGATGCAAACGATCTAATGGCCCAAAACATCGAAACCTTGGCTCAAACCCCCGTGGTTGTTGAAAACATTCGCGCAATCACCGACAAACCCGATGCCCAAACCCAGCTTTTTCACTTGCACAACCTTCTTCATGCCAACCAAAACCCGCTTTTATTAACGGCAAACACACCACCCACACGCTGGAAACTGGGCCTTGCTGATTTGCAAAGCCGGATGTCGGGCACCGCGGTTGTCACCCTGTCGTCCCCCGATGACGCCTTACTCAGCATGGTGATGATTAAACTGTTTTCCGACCGCCAGATTGATGTGCAGCCAAACCTGATTGAATATCTGCTTAAACGCATGGATCGCTCATTCACCAGCGCCGCCAATATCGTTGATCAACTGGATCGTGCAGCCTTAAAAGAACGGCGCGCCATCACGCTTCGGTTTGCGGCCACTGTTCTGGACAATCCCGCCAAATCCAACGCATAGTAAATCTCATTTTATCAGATAGATATCGCCATGACCCACACCACACCCCACGCAAATTTTCTAAAAACCCCGTTTGACGATGCCACCGTTTTGCCCAAACCCGAATGGGACGGCCCCAATCGGTTTTTCAATCGCGAATTGTCATGGCTGGCTTTTAACTGGCGCGTTCTGGACGAGGCCGAAAACCCCCGCGTGCCATTGCTGGAACGTGTGCGCTTTGTGTCGATTTCCGCCACCAATCTGGATGAATTCTTTACCGTGCGCGTGGCCGGATTGATGGAACTGGTGCGCGGCGGCAATACAAACCCCAGCATTGACGGCCTGTCACCCGAAAAACAACTTGCCTTGATCAATGCGGATGCGGGAAAACTTTTGCTAGCGCAACAGCGGGTTTGGCGTGACATGCGCGGCACGCTGGAAGACAACAATATCCGCCTCCTAAACCGCGAAAACCTGTCCGATGCCGACAAAGAATTCGCCCAAACCTTTTTCCTGTCCCAAGTGTTTCCGGTGCTGTCGCCCCTGGCCATTGATCCGGCGCACCCGTTCCCGTTTATCCCGAATGAGGGCTTTTCGCTTGCCCTAAAACTAGAGCGCAGCACCGATAAAAGCCCCCTGATGGCCCTGCTACCGATCCCGCAACAGGTTGACCGCTTTATCGCGTTACCATCTGATGACGGCATAAACCGCTTTTTACCACTAGAAGAGCTGCTTTTATTGCACATTGACGCGTTGTTTCCCGGATACCAAACCAAAGGCAGCTGCACCTTTCGCGTCTTACGCAATTCCGATCTCGAGGTCGAAGACGAGGCCGAAGATTTGGTGCGCGAATTCGAAGTTGCGCTGAAACGCCGCCGCCGCGGCGAAGTGGTGCGCCTGAAAATCTCTGCCGACGCCCCGCCAAGCCTGCGCAAGTTGATCACCCGCGAATTGTGCGTATCTGATGCCGAAATCGTTGAAATCGACGGCATGCTTGGCCTAACCGATCTCTCCGAGCTGGTGCTGGATCACCGCCCCGAATTACTTTGGCCCAGCTTTACACCCCGCGTGCCTGAACGTGTGCAGGATTTCGAAGGCGATATGTTTGCCGCCATCCGCCAAAAAGATATGCTGCTGCATCACCCCTATGAAACCTTTGATATGGTGGTGCGGTTTTTGGAACAGGCCGCGCACGATCCCGATGTGGTTGCGATCAAACAAACCTTTTACCGCACTTCGCGCAATTCACCCATCGTTTCGGCCCTGTGCGAAGCCGCTGAAAACGGAAAATCTGTCACGGCGTTGGTCGAACTCAAGGCCCGCTTTGACGAGGCCGCCAATATCCATCAATCCCGCCGTTTGGAACGCGCCGGTGCGCATGTGGTTTACGGATTTATCAACTATAAAACGCATGCCAAAATCAGCATCGTGGTGCGTCGCGAAGGCGGTAAACTGGTGACATACACCCATTTCGGCACCGGAAACTATCACCCGATCACCGCGCGCATCTATACCGATCTATCCCTGTTCACCAGCAGCGACAAGCTCAGCCGCGATGCAATCAAAGTGTTCAACTATCTATCTGGCTATGCCAATCCGCAAGGGCTGGAAAATCTGGCGATTTCGCCGATCAATCTGAAATCCACCTTGATTCAAAGCATCAACGACGAGGCTGAACACGCCCGCGCTGGCGCTCCTGCCGAAATCTGGGCGAAAATGAATTCCCTGGTGGAACCCAAAGTTATCGACGCGCTTTACGCGGCCTCGCAGGCAGGTGTGAAAATCAATCTGGTTATTCGCGGCATTTGTGGTTTGCGCCCCGGGATCAAAGGCCTGTCCGATAACATTCGGGTTAAATCCATTGTCGGGCGGTTTCTGGAACATTCGCGCATTGTTTGTTTTGGCAATGGCCACGGCCTGCCCGCCAAAAAGGCACGGGTCTATATTTCGTCCGCCGATTGGATGGGCCGCAATCTGAACCGCCGCGTTGAAACATTGGTTGAAATCAAAAATGCCACCGTCAAAGCCCAAGTGATGGATCAGATCATGGCGGCAAATCTGGCTGACGAAGCCCAGACATGGGTTCTGGATGCCCATGGGCGATACCAACGCACCGATGTTTCGGATCAGGAAAACCCGTTTAATTGCCACCGGTTTTTCATGGAAAACCCTTCTTTATCTGGCCGCGGCAGCGCAGGAGCCTCGGATGTGCCCAAATTGGCCCATTCCAAAGATTGACGCACCCGCAACTTTTGCAGCATTATAAAAATCAGAACGGGGGAAATATGGATCAAAACACCGAAGATTGGGGGCCGTTTGGCCGTCCACTGTTTAACGATCCCTCTACGCGCGCCCTATCGCGTGTAGGTGTGGTGGATGTGGGTTCAAACTCGGTGCGTATGGTGGTGTTTGACGGGGCCGCCCGTAGCCCTGCCTATTTTTACAATGAAAAAATCCTCTGTGCGCTTGGCGCTGGCCTGATTGAAACGGGGCATCTAAATCCCAAGGGCCGCACCCGTGCCGTGGCCGCGATCAAACGCTTTCAACTTCTGGCGCAAAACATGGGTATCCCGCCCCTCACGGCGGTTGCCACCGCCGCCGTGCGCGAAGCCAGCGACGGGGATGATTTTTGTGATGAAATCTTGCGCGAAACGGGCCTTAAGATCTATGTGATTGATGGAAATGAAGAAGCCCGCCTTTCCGCCCAAGGCGTGCTTTTGGGCTGGCCAACCGCCAACGGCCTGATCTGTGATATCGGCGGATCATCTTTGGAATTGGCTGAAATTTCCGATGGCCGCGTTGGTAATCGCCTTACTTCACCGCTTGGCCCGCTAAAATTGCGCGCTGTTAAAGGCGGTAAAAAGGGATTGCAAGCCCATATCAAATCGGTCATCCAGGATATCCACACCCAAATCCCCATGCAAAACAAACGCCTGTTTCTGGTCGGCGGCTCATGGCGCGCCATTGCCCGCATTGATATGGATCGGCGCGGCTATCCGCTTAAGGTGCTGCACGAATATCGTATGACCCCGAAATCGGTAATGAACACGGTGAAATGGATCAATGAACACGATCCGGACGATCTGCGCACCCGCACCGGCACGTCTGAGGAGCGGATGGCGTTGGTGCCGATTGCAGGCGAGGTTCTAAAACGCCTTGTGCGCCAGTTCAAACCCAAGGAAATTGCCATTTCCAGTTATGGTATTCGGGAAGGTATGCTTTATGAACAAATGCCGCAAAAACTGCGCGATCGCGACCCGTTGATCGAGGCTTGCCGCTATGCCGAAGACAAAGACGCCCGTTGGCCCGGGTTTGGCCGCTCGCTTAATAAATTCATCACGCCATTGTTCAAATCCGCCAATGCCGATCGTAAACGCCTGATCCTTGCCGCCTGTTTGTTGCATGACGTTACATGGCGCGCGCATCCTGATTACCGCGCCGAGGTGTGTTTTGATAAC
>CAMZKY010000296.1 GCA_947311455.1 uncultured Marinosulfonomonas sp.
GTTTCGACCACCAAAACCAAAGCCAAAGTCACCTATAAACTGCGCAAAAACGATGCGGAATCCACTATTGACGCTGATGTGGTTTTGGTGGCGACAGGGCGCAAACCGTTCACTGATGGCTTGGGTCTTGAGGCGCTTGGCGTTGTCCTGTCGCCACGCGGCCAAGTGCAAACCGATGCCCATTGGGCCACAAATATCGCCGGAATTTACGCCATCGGTGACGCGATTGACGGGCCAATGCTGGCCCACAAAGCCGAAGACGAAGGCATGGCCGTGGCCGAAGTGATGGCGGGCAAATCCGGCCATGTGAACTATGGCGTGATCCCCGGTGTGGTTTACACAGCGCCCGAGGTGGCCACCGTTGGCCAAACCGAAGAACAGCTCAAAGAAGCCGGTCGCGCCTATAAGGTCGGCAAGTTTTCCTTTATGGGCAACGGCCGCGCCAAGGCGATGTTTGCCGGCGAAGGCTTTGTGAAAATCCTGGCTGACGCCGAAACCGATCGCATTCTGGGCGCCCATATCCTTGGCCCATCGGCTGGTGAAATGATCCACGAAATCTGCGTGGCGATGGAATTCGGGGCCTCGGCCCAAGACATCGCCCTAACCTGCCACGCCCACCCCACCTGCTCCGAAGCAGTGCGCGAAGCCGCGCTTGCGTGTGGTGATGGCGCCATCCACGCTTAACAAAAGCGCCCTTCCCTTTGCATAAGGGAAGGGCGCGAATAATTCAGTTAAATCAGTATCATACGCCCAAAACAGTTTAGGATTTAAACCACAACCAAGCACCGTCATCTCGCATTTTTCGACTGATTTTTCCCAGTTGATACAAATGATTAAGATGTGCAAACGCCTCAACCAAAGCCAACCCATATTCACCGCTACCGATTTTTCGTTTAAACATCGGGGCAAAACAATCAGCCGCTGTGCATGGCGTTTCAAGATAGGTTTCAAGCCGCTCAAGGACACTGTGATGGTTCTCAATCAGCTGGCGCATCCGCATGGGAAGGCCGGTAAACGGCAGCTTGTGGCCTGGCAAAACAAAGTGATCGTCGTGCGCCAGTTTTGCCAATCGCTCGCAACTTTCCATCCAGTCAGATACCGGATCCGCCTCGGGCTCGGTGGCGTAAACCCC
The DNA here is from genome assembly GCA_947311455.1 of uncultured Marinosulfonomonas sp. Taxonomy (GTDB): domain Bacteria; phylum Pseudomonadota; class Alphaproteobacteria; order Rhodobacterales; family Rhodobacteraceae; genus Profundibacter. The sequence goes on from CAMZKY010000296.1 coordinate 1,133, forward strand.
GATATTCGGGGATATCGAGGCTAACAGCTGATCACCCGCAATCACCAGATTATCGTCGCGGCTCCAGAATGTGGCGTGTTCCGGTGCGTGGCCATTGCCGATATGCACATCCCACTTACGCCCGCCAATCGTTAGAATATCATCTTGCTTGATCCGCTTGAACCCCAGGGGCATTGGCGCAACCACATCAGAAAAATTAAACGGACGCTCCGATAGGCGCTGATCCAGAATGTCAGGTGCCATACCTGCACTTTTCCAATAAGCTATGGTTTCGGGCGCAACTTCATCCTGCTCGTCCAAAGTAAGCATCCGCGCAAACAGCCATGCGGTGCGCGTTGTCCATAGTCCTGCACCATGTTCCGATTGAAACCATCCTGCCATACCAATGTGATCGGGGTGGTGGTGGGTAACGATCACGCGCGATACGGGTTTGCCCTGCAAAGGCCCGTCCAGCAGGTTTTGCCAGATACGCTTGCCACGATTTGACGAAAATCCGGTGTCTATAATTGTCCAGCTATCGCCTTCGTCCAATGCATAGACATTGACGTGATCCAGCTTCATCGGCAAAGGCAGGCGCATCCAAAGAACACCTTTGACCACCTCGACGGCTTCGCCCTCAGCGGGTGGGTGTTCAAAAGGTGTTTGGATCGAAGCAAATTTGGTGCGGCTCATAAAGCGAGATCATCGGCTGAAATCGCATAAAGCCCATCAGACCCCGCCCGCGCATGGGCCAAATGGGCCGCATGATCCGGTAACAACCGATTGATATAAAACCGCGCAAGGTGGCTACGTGGCCCATCCCCGCCATCTGCCATTGCGGTTTTCAGATGGAAATGTGCACCCAAAACCCGCGCAAACGCCTTTAAATAAGGCACCGCACCTGCAAACCGTTCATTCATATCCGATTGCGACACCACCCATTCGGTTGTTTCCCGCAAGTTTTCGGCAGCGTCCCAAACAGCACCGGCCATCGTTGGAAACTTACCGCGCACTGCCTCGGCGTTGCCTTGGATTTCATCCAGCAAGCGGCAAGCCATTTCGCCGCCATCCAACATTTTACGGGTAACCAGATCCATGGCCTGAATGCCGTTGGTGCCTTCGTAGATTTCGGTCACACGCACGTCGCGGGCATACTGCGCCGCACCTGTTTCCTCAATATATCCCATACCGCCATGCACCTGCACGCCAAGCGCCGAAACCTCTGATCCCACATATGTTCCGTAAGCCTTGGCAATCGGGGTAAGGAAGGCGGCCATGGCACGTGCATCTTGGTCATCATTTGCATTGGCCAAATCAAGCGAAACCGCACAATCCAGCGCAATCGAACGCGCTGCGTGGATTTCGGATTTCATCGTTAACAACATGCGCCGCACGTCGGCATGATCAATAATCGCCCCATTCCCGTCATCCACAGGCGTGCGCCCCTGTTTGCGTTCATTTGCGTAGGCCAGTGCGTGTTGGAACGCCCCCTCAGCCGCACCGATCCCTTGAATACCAACCCCGAGGCGCGCGTTGTTCATCATGGTAAACATCGCTTTCATCCCGGCGTGCTCCGCTCCAACCAACCATCCGGTCGCCCCGTCAAACTGCATCACCGCAGTTGGGCTGCCGTGCAACCCCGTCTTGTGTTCCAGAGAAACAACTTTCATTGAATTCGTTACACCCAGGGTGCCATCGGCATCAGGAATGATTTTAGGCACCATAAACAGACTAATGCCTTTGGTTCCCGCAGCACCATCAGGAAGGCGTGCTAAAACCAGATGACAGACATTTTCGGTAAAATCATTGTCCGCCCATGAAATGAATATCTTGGTGCCTGTTACGGCGTAGGTGCCATCATCATTTTGAATGGCTTTACTTGCCAGCGCGCCCACATCTGATCCGGCTTGCGGCTCTGTCAGGTTCATGGTGCCGCTCCACTCGCCGCTGATCAGCTTAGGCAAGAACATCGCTTTTAGATCTTCGTTGGCGTGATGTTCCAACGCTTCGATCTGACCTTGGGTCATCAACGGGTTAAGTTGAAGCGCGAGGCACGCCCCCGACATCATTTCATTTACCGCCGACGTCATAGTAATGGGCAACCCCATGCCACCATTTTCCGGCTGTGCGGAAATACCAACCCACCCCCCTTCGGCAATCGCCTTGTATCCATCACCAAACCCGGGAGACGTGCGCACAACGCCATTTTCCAATACCGCCGGATGCAAATCGCCCGCTGTTTGTAACGGGGCCAGAACCTCGGAACACATTTTCCCAGCTTCATTCAAAATGGCGTCAACCATGTCGGGGCTGGCTTCGGAGAACCTGTCTGTTTCGGCAACTTTGGAAAAATTCACCACGTGTTCCAGAATAAACCGGATGTGTTCAACGGGGGCAGTATAGGGCATTAATTCAGAATCCTTGTAACGGCGGCTTGGATTTTCATGGCTTGGAGGGTAAGTGAACCCTGTATAATACATATCTAAGCGACCCAACTATTCCTTCAACCGAAACGCAGCGTCAAACATGAGCAAAATTTTAACGCAATATCTGGACGCCAAGAAAACCGGCATCAAACGTGGTGCCGAAGTTTTAAGGGCTGGCGGGCTGGTCGCGTTTCCGACCGAGACAGTTTACGGGTTGGGTGCGGATGCGCGTAACGGCAAAGCTGTGGCAAAAATATTCGCGGCAAAGGGCCGGCCCCAATTTAATCCGCTGATCGTGCATGTAGCAGATCTGGCCATGGCCACAACACTGGCCAACTTCAACGCCGACGCAAACCGACTAGCGCGCACGTTTTGGCCCGGCGCCCTGACATTGGTTTTGCCTTTATCCGACAATTCAGGTTTGTCAGAGCTGGTGTCCGCAGGTTTGCAAACCGTTGGGTTACGCATACCGATCCACCCAGCTGCGCGCAAACTGCTTAAGGAATTCGGAGGGCCTATTGCTGCGCCGTCGGCGAACACATCTGGTTCGATAAGCCCCACCTTGGCCTCACATGTAGAAACAGATTTGTCAGGAAAAATTGATGCAATTCTAGACGATGGCCCTTGCAACGTGGGTGTTGAAAGCACGATCGTTGGTTTCGGAAATGGACCGGTGATATTGCGTTCTGGCGGCATTCCCACCGAATCGATCGAGGCATGTTTGGGTGTAAAACTGGCTTATGCCAAGCAATCTGAGATTTTGTCAGCTCCCGGTCAAATGGCCTCGCATTATGCGCCCAAAGCAATGATGCGATTGAATGCGATCGACCGGCAAGACAACGAAATTCGGTTGGGGTTTGGCGCTAACGACGTGTGTGATCTTAATTTGTCCGCCAGTGGTGATTTGGGCGAGGCCGCGTCGAATTTATTTGCCTTTTTACATCGGCTGGATGAGAAATCTACGGGCGTTATTTCCGTAGCACCAATCCCGCATCACGGGCTTGGCATCGCCATAAATGATCGTTTGAAACGCGCCGCCGCGCCGCGCTAAAACGTGTTTTTCCGCCATAATTTTCAATTGTTTAGCTTTAACGCTTCATTGCAGTCTTCTTGCATTCTATTTCTATTATTCCGGAATAATGGAAATCATGCGATAGGTTATATCCCTTTCCTATCAACGCACCAGGAACAAAAAAGCCTTGTGCAAAGGCTGGTTGTTAAGTCCCACAATCTTCTGGGTGGGATCAAACCAAAACAGCTCGGCTTTTTCTTTGTATATCTCGATTTTTTTGTCATAGGGCGA
>CAMZKY010000297.1 GCA_947311455.1 uncultured Marinosulfonomonas sp.
CGGCGATGAATTTCTTCAAGGGCAAGGTCAGCGAAGTGGATAACACGGGTGTCGGGGTTCTGTTGTCCGATGGCATCAGTATCGCCTTTCCCTCCACTGATGGCCGGTTGCGTGTCAGGGACGAAGTCGAATTCGGTGTCCGGCCCGAACATTTCAGCATTGGTGCGGGGCCGGACGGCAGCTTGACCGGCGAGGTTTACGCGGTTGAGCGGCTTGGTGGCGAAACCTATGTATATCTGAATTCGGGCGACCAGAAAGAGATTGTCGTGCATGCCACCGGTGACCATCCGGTTGCGATTGGCGACACTGTCGAAATCGGTTTCGCCATTGCGCAATCGCATCTTTTCGGCCCCGATGGCCAGAGTGTGAGGTAGCCCATGCAAACCACAGACTATGACCGCGCAAAACGCGCCCGCGCCCGCAACCTCCGGCTCTGGCTGGCCCTTCTGCTGGCGCCACCGGCCCTGATCCTGATTGTATTTGTGTTCCTGCCGATGGCCAGTGCGGTGCTTTATAGCCTTTATGATTGGGACGGGCTGGCGCGAAAGGAATTCATCGGTCTGGATAATTTTGCCGATATCCTGTTCAACCCCAACAAAAATACAATTCTGTTCAATGCTTTCTGGAACAACGTCAAGGTATTTGTCAGCCTGATGATAGTGCAGAACGGCATTGCGCTGGTGTTGGCGCTTTTGTTGGCCCGCAATCCGCGTGGATACCGTTTCTACCAAGTTGTGTTTTTCTTGCCGGTTATCCTTTCGACGGTGATCATCGGTTTTCAGTGGAAACTGTTCCTTAATCCGGTATTCGGTCTGGTCAATAAAGCGTTGCAATATGCGGGGCTTTCCGATTGGGCCTTGCCTTGGCTCGGACTGCCGGAAACCGCGCTGCCGGCCATGCTGCTGGTCAATTCCTGGCACTGGTTCGGCTTTCCGACGCTGGTGTTCCTTGCTGCCATCCATCGCATTCCGAAAGATTTCATAGAGGCCGCCCGCCTTGACGGGGCATCGGAGTGGCGTATCGCACGCGAGATTATCTGGCCGCTGATGGCGCCGGCTGTCACCATCATTGTGGTGCTGACCTTTATCGGATCGTTCAACTGGTTTGAAATTCCCTACATCATGAACGGGCTTGAAGGCTCGCCGCAAGGCAGCACCGATATGCTCGGCCTGCTGTTTTACCGCACCGCTTTTGGCTCGGTCAGTGCCGGTGGCTCCGATTTCGGGTCCGGTTCCGCGCTTGCGGTGCTGATGTTCATCTTCATCTTCGTATTCTCCATTATCGCGACCAAGTATCTGACCAGTCGCGAAGTGGAAATGAGCTAGGGGGCAGCTATGGAAAAGAAACGCAATGCCGGCTTTGAAACATGGCTGATGCACATCTTTCTGGTGAGCAGCGCCGTGGTGGTGCTTTACCCGATCTTTATGATGGTGATGTCGGGTTTCAAAACCAACGCCGAAATTTTCGGTGCACCCTTCGCATTGCCAAAGAGCTTCAACCTCGACAATTATGCGGTGATCTGGAACACCACGGACGTGTCGCGCTATATGCTGAATTCGATAATCGTGACGCTGATTTCGGTGATCATCCTGCTGGTAACGGGCACGATGGCAGCCTATGCAATCTCGCGTTACAGGTTTCGCGGTTCCATAATGGTATCATTGTTTTTCCTCGCCGGTTTGATGCTGCCGCTGCGCCTGGCCATCATTCCGCTTTTCGTTCAGCTCAAGGCGATGGGGCTGGTGGACAATCTGCTCGGCCTGATTTTTATCTATACAGCCATGAGCCTGCCCAGCACGGTGTTCATTCTCACCGGATTTCTGCGTGCGCTCCCGAGTGAGCTGGAGGACAGCGCAAGGGTCGATGGTGCATCGGAACTGCGCATCATGGTGCAGATCATGGTGCCGCTGATTATGCCGGCCATGGTGATCGCGGGCATTTATAACGCCGTGCCGATCTGGAACGATTTCTTCTTTCCGCTGATCTTCATCCAGACACCGGAAAACAAGACGCTGGCGCAGGGGCTGACCAGCTTTTTTGGCGAATACAGTGTAAACTTCGGTGTGCTTTATGCGGGGCTGACGCTGGCGGCGCTCCCTCTTGTGGTGGTCTTTATCACCCAGTCCAAACGTTTCATCGCAGGGATGACGGCGGGGGCAATAAAGTAGCCATGGATTCTCTTGTTGAGTTCGCTCTGGAGGAAAATCTGTTTTACGGGGCCGAAGTGCTGGTGGCGCAGCGGGACGGTGTGCGGTTGCACAAGGCCTATGGCACGTTTGACGGCGTGCGCCCGCTGGTAGAAAACGCGGTTTTCGACGTGGCATCGTTGAGCAAACCGGTGGCTACGGCAAGCCTTCTTCTGGCGCTTGGTCTTCCGCTCGGGCGCAAGGTATCGGCCTATATTCCGGCGTTCTCCGGCGGAGGCAAAGAGGACGTAACCCTTGGCCAACTGGCCGCCCACACAGCGGGTTTTGCGCCGACGACGCGGTTTATCGAAACCTGCAGGACACCTGAGGAGGTGTTTGAGGCTCTGCTGCAACAGCCCTTGTCCGGCAAACCCGGAAGCCGTGTTGTCTATAGCTGCCTTGGCTATATGTTGCTGGGCAAGGTGATTGAAATCGCGGCCGGAAAAGACCTGAACAGGCTGTTTCATGAAATGATTGCCGCGCGGCTGGATATGCACGACAGCACCTTCCTGCCGCATTCGCACGGCATTGACCCCGCGCGGCTGGTGCCAACGGGAACGCGGCCGCATAACCGTGGAAAGCCCGGCATTGTGCATGACAGCAATGCCTTCGTGTCCGGAGGCATCTCGGGCAACGCAGGGCTGTTTTCAACTGTGCGGGATCTGCACCGGTTTGCGCTCATGCTTCTGGATAAGACCCCGCTTTTCCCGCCGGATCCGATGTTCGGGCATTTTACGCCGGCAGGTCAGACACCCCGTACAATCGGATGGGAACTGAAACGGCCGGGCGTTGTGCCCAGTTGCGGCTCCGATTTTCCCGACGGCGCGATCGGCCATACGGGGTTTACCGGCACCTCGATCTGGATCGACCGCAAAAGCGGGCTGATCGCTATATTGCTAAGCAACCGTTCGGCCGTAAGCCATGACAGGACACGCGAGGCAATGGGAGAATTCAGACATCGGTTTCATCGACTGGCGGCAAGAGATGTTCTTGGCGCGCAGATAGAAAAATAGGCTTCATTATGTCACCTGGGCATATTGGTTTTGTCAGGGTTAGTTCTGGTCTCTTTCGAGCAATAATTGCCCTTAAGGAGATCAGGAATGACAATCAAATGCACAGAAGAGTTTCGGCGTGATGCTGTTCGCATTACAACAACCAGCGGCATGACAAGGCTGCAAGTTGCATCAGATTTGGGGGCGGGATTTCGACGTTAATAAATGAGTTCAGAGACGGGAACCTAAACGGGACAAGACCATTCAGAGTTTCCCAGTATTGTGCTGCCGTTTACTTTCATCTATACACTCACCACAAAGAAAACTGGAAGTCGGAATATTTTCAACGTGAGGCATCCTCGATCTGAAAGGCGAGACATTAACCGATACGGCACCTACCGGCGATCCATCGGATACGATAGCCAATAGTGGTGTTTGGTTATCATTGGCATCAGATGGCTGGGTCACAATGATCCGGGGCTACACTACGATTCAAACAAATGTGGATGAACTTTAATGAGCGCGGGTTTTTTGAAACTGTTGTCGGTAATGCCGACTCTTCAATTTTGGATAGCAGGAGGTGCTGCGTCTTTGCTAGCAACTTGCGTCTATGCGGGGCCTGACGGCAACGCCGCACTAAACAAGTCGGCTACACAAGATTCAACATACTATAACCTATATTATGCCC
>CAMZKY010000298.1 GCA_947311455.1 uncultured Marinosulfonomonas sp.
ACGATTATTTGACACGCGATTATTCCACTGGTCGGCTTTGGCAATGGGGCCAGCCGGCTTTATCGCTGTGATTGCGGGCTGGACAGTCACCGAGGTTGGACGGCAACCCTATACGGTTTACGGATTGCTGCGCACGGCGGATTCGATTTCACCAATTGACGCGCCCGCCATTGCAACCACCCTAGCAACATTCGCCGTAGTCTATTTTTCGGTGTTCGGGTTCGGGGTGTTTTATATCTTGCGCATGATGGGCAAGGCCCCCGTCGACAAGCAACCGCCTTTGGATATTCAACCCACCCTTGCTGTGGATAACCTGATTTCTGTTGCCGCCAAGAAAGGAAAATCCGATGTTTGATTTGATTGATTTACCAACGATCTGGGCGGGTCTGTTATCGCTCGCCATTCTGATTTATGTGCTGCTTGACGGCTTTGATCTGGGCATCGGGATTTTATATCCCTTTCTGGACAAAGACAAAGAGCGCAGCACCGCAATGAACACCGTTGCACCCGTGTGGGACGGCAATGAAACATGGCTGGTTCTGGGTGGCGGCGGATTGATGGCGGCGTTTCCTATGGCCTACGGCATTGTGTTATCGGCCCTTTATATGCCGATTATTGCCATGCTGATTGGGCTGGTGTTTCGCGGCGTGTCGTTTGAATTTCGTTGGCGTCACCCCAGCCACCAAGGCACCTGGGACGCGGGTTTCTTTGCCGGATCGTTTATCGCCACATTTTCCCAAGGCATCGTTTTGGGGGCATTTGTGCAAGGTATCAACGTTGAAGGCCGCGCCTATGCGGGGGGCTGGTTTGACTGGTTAACCCCGTTCAGCCTGTTTACCGGCGCGTCGCTTGTGGTTGGATACGCATTTTTGGGGGCCATGTGGCTGATTATGAAAACCGACGGAGGCTTGCGCGATCGTCTGTACAAAATGGCGACACCTTTGATGGTGATGGTGTTTGCATTCACCGCAATCACCAGCCTTTGGACGCCACTCCTGTCGCCCGAAATCTATGAGCGCTGGTTCACCCTGCCAAACTTCCTTTATCTATCGCCAGTGCCGATCCTTGCCGCGTTGCTGGCGTGGCGTTTGTTTGTAAACCTGAAGCGGCGCAAAGATAACAAACCATTCTTTTTGGCGACAGGGCTGTTTGTCTTGTCCTATGGCGGGTTGGGGATCAGTATTTATCCCTATGTTGTGCCGCGCGCGATCACGGTTGCCCAAGCCGCCTCGCCTGATGCAAGCCTTGGATTTATGTTGTTGGGGGCCGTGGTGTTCTTGCCGTTGATCCTGCTCTACACCGGTTATTCCTATTGGATTTTCCGTGGTAAAGTCAAAGAAGGCGAAGGATACCACTAATGGAAAACCCGCTTTATAAGAAATGGTTATGGTTTGTCGGCCTGTGGCTGGCCGGTTTTTTGACGCTCACCATAGTTGGCTATGTCATACGATTGGCGATGGGGCTGTAAGGCCCCATCCCTGTATTAATCACGCAACAGATCGTTGATTCCGGTTTTTGATCGCGTGCGCGCATCGACCTTTTTCACGATCACAGCGCAATACAGGTTCACACCGTTTTTGCTGGGCATGGTGCCTGATACAACCACTGAATAGGGCGGCACTTCGCCATAGGTGAATTCGCCGGTTTCGCGATCAACGATCTTGGTGGATTGGCCGATGTAAACACCCATACCCAAAACAGATCCTTCGCGCACGATCACGCCTTCAACAACTTCGGAACGCGCGCCGATAAAGCAATTGTCTTCGATAATGGTTGGACCGGCCTGCATTGGCTCTAACACACCGCCAATGCCCACACCGCCGGACAAATGCACGTTCTTGCCAATTTGCGCACATGATCCGACCGAAGCCCAAGTATCAACCATGGTGCCTTCATCCACATAGGCGCCCAGATTCACAAAGGACGGCATCAACACCACACCAGGCGCAATAAAGGCTGATTTGCGAGCAATAGCCCCGGGCACAGCGCGAAACCCTGCGTCAGCCCATTGGTTTGGCCCCCAGCCTTTGAATTTGCTATCAACCTTATCCCACCAACCGCTGTTTTGCGGCCCGCCGTCCATTGGCTCCATGTCCTTGATCCGGAAACCCAGCAAAACCGCCTTTTTGGCCCACTGGTTTACATGCCAACTGCCATCCGCCTGTTTTTCGGCCACCCGCAACGTGCCCGCATCCAATGCGTTCAACGTGTCCTCAATGGCCTCGCGTGTTTCGCCGGTGGTGGCGGGTGTAATCGTATCGCGCGCATCCCATGCGGCCTCGATTGCGGCTTCTAATTGTGTGTTTGACATGCGCATCCCTCATCATATCGTGACTGGTATCGTTCGGCTTGACCCTATAAACATAAGTTTCAGAACGCGCAATGAGGCACAAAAGGACAGAGCAAATGAACAGAGAAAATCGCAAGCATCCAATGCGGCATTCCAAACAGGATATCGAAACTGCCCGCGAAATACCCGACACCCCGCAAACCCGCGCGCCGTCATACCGTTTGGCCTTTGCCGATGATGAATTTCTGTGCCGCGATGAATTGCGCCCTGTGCGCCTGCAACTTGAGCTATTAAAAACCGAAATGGCGCTGGATGAGCACGGGATCGATTCAACCATCGTTCTGTTTGGCGGCGCACGCATTCCCGAACCAGCCCAAAAAGACACGGCGCGCACCAAAACCCTTGCGGGCCTATCCAAATATTACGACGAGGCACGCAAATTTTCGCAACTGATGACCAAGAAAAGCATCGAAAACGGCGGCAAGGAAAACGTGATCGTCACAGGCGGCGGCCCGGGCGTGATGGAAGCCGGAAATCGCGGTGCGATGGATGTTGGCGGCAAATCAATCGGGCTGAACATTGTGCTGCCCCATGAACAGGCGCCGAACGAATATGTAACGCCTGATCTGTGTTTTAAT
>CAMZKY010000299.1 GCA_947311455.1 uncultured Marinosulfonomonas sp.
ATTGCAATACCGGTTAGGGTAAGCGTGGCCGCTATAATTCCATCTCTTTTACGCATCGGCAGCCACTTTCATAGAGATCATCCGGTCAGGCTCCGCAGGTGGCTCGCCACGTGCAATTGCATCGACATGCTCCATGCCTTCGATAACCTGGCCATAAACGGTGTATTGGCCATTCAGGAAATTATTGTCGCCAAAATTGATGAAAAACTGCGAGTTCGCAGAATCAGGGTTGGCAGAGCGCGCCGCACCTATGCTGCCACGTGCATGCGGCACTTTTGAAAACTCGGCAGGTAAATCGGGCATGTCCGATCCACCTGTGCCGGCGGCGCGCAGGTTGAAATCTTTTTCCATGTTGCCGTTGGCCACATCGCCGGTTTGGGCCATAAAACCCTCGATCACGCGGTGAAAGCAGACATTGTCATACGCACCTGAACGCACAAGCGCTTTCATCCGCTCAACATGTTTGGGGGCCAGATCAGGCATCAATTCGATGGTCACTGTGCCATCTTTCAATTCCATAAGAATAGTATTTTCGGGGTCTTTGATTTCGGCCATGTCCGGCGCTCCTGTGTCAACATACGTTAGGGGCAACCTATGTGTTTTGGTCAGGTAATTAAAGAGGCAATTCCCTGCGGTATTTTGCCCCTTTATGTGTTCCAAAATTTGGGTTGGTTTCGAAAGGCAATTTCACAAATCAACATATATTAGGACATTTATTCTGCATACCTCTCATATATGCAGTAATTATCACGATTATTGGGGCTTCTATCGTCAAATATCGGAACTTAATTCTATATCCTTAGGCCGCAGATGCAAAATAAGGACAGTTCCCATGTCAAACCCAACAGAATCCAAAATCATTGCCGCCACAGATGCAACAATTGGCGATACCGTGTATTTAACCGCCTGCGATGCGTGGACACGCGAAGTTGCGGTTGCAGAAGTGCTGACCGAAGATGATTTTGATTGGCGGATGGCCTTTGCCAAGCGCCTGAAAGAGGTTGTGCAACCAAAATTGATTAACGCTAAATTGGGTGAATACGGCCTGGCCGAATTGGCATAATATTCCGAACGCCCAGAAATAGCCCCATTTATTTCCTTATTCCGCCCCTCTTGCGTGCTTGGCTGATCCTATCGTGGCCAGTGGGGCCGCTGGAATGAGTGAGGGAATAACAATGGCATTCTTTGATGATCCAGAGCAATATAACGCTCAAGACAAAACCGAAACACCCCAACGCAAAATCGGCTATGTTGCCGACCGTTTTGAAACAAAAGAAAAAACGATGCAAACCGAACTGCAAGAAAAGCAAGCACCCTATATGATCACCGACTGGGCCAGTTTCTGATTGCAATACCGGCTGGCTTTGCGAGGCAAATCCTTATACTATGGGCCATGCCTGACCCTGTTTCATCAATCCGCAATCTTGGCCCCAAAAGCGACACCGTATATGGGCGCGCGGGAATTACCACGGCGGATCAATTACGCACCTTGGGCGCGGATGTTGCCTATAAACGTATGCTAACAGCAGGAGGCCAAGCCCATTTTATTGGCTATTACGCCATGGTGATGGGCTTGCAAGGGCGCCCGTGGAATAATTGTCAGGGCGACGAGAAAAAGGCCCTGCGCAAACGTTTTGACGCGATAAAATCCAAAACCGCAAAGAAAAAGGGCCACTCCGAAATCGAAGCCGCCCTTGATGCAATCGGTGTGATCGAAATCAACCGTAAGGTTTAGCCAACCAGTTCAAGACCGGAAAAGAAAAATGCGATTTCTTCTGCGGCTGTTTCCGGTGCGTCTGAACCGTGAACCGAGTTTTCACCGATCGACAATGCAAATTCTTTGCGGATTGTGCCCTCTGCGGCATCGGCAGGATTAGTTGCGCCCATAACTTCGCGGTTTTTGGCAATCGCATCTTCGCCTTCCAAAACTTGCACAACAATCGGCTCGGAAATCATGAATTCACACAATTCACCAAAGAACGGACGCTCGGAATGCACGCCGTAAAATTGCTGGGCTTGGGCCAATGTCAGTTGAATGCGTTTTGAGGCAACGATGCGCAGACCTGCTTCTTCGAATTTGGCAACGATTGCGCCAGTCAGATTGCGTTTTGTGGCGTCGGGTTTGATGATTGAAAATGTGCGTTGAATAGCCATGATGATTCTTTCCTAATTCGGCGGCGGCACCCTGCCCCGCACGTGATAATTCTGCGCCCCTCTACCACGGGTTATCCCGTATGAAAAGCAGTGATTGACCTTCGCGCCCTGATGGGCCAAACCGCGCATATGTTACGCATCAATGATCTGAATTACGCAATCCAAGGCCGTCCTCTTTTTGAAGGGGCCAATGCCACGATTCCCACGGGCCACAAAGTTGGTCTTATTGGCCGCAACGGCGCGGGGAAAACCACGCTGTTTAATATCATCCGCGGGGATATCCCTTCGGAATCCGGCACAATATCTATGCCCGCGCGCGCCAAAATCGGGGGCGTGTCCCAAGAGGTGCCGGGCAACGAGGTGTCGTTGCTGGACACGGTTCTGGCCGCCGATACAGAACGCAGCGCGTTGATGGCCGAGGCAGACTCGGCCACCGACCCAACCCGCATCGCCGAGGTTCACACCCGTCTGGCCGATATCGACGCCTATTCCGCCGAGGCGCGCGCCTCGTCTATCCTTAAGGGGCTGGGGTTTGATGCAGAGGAACAATTGCAACCCTGTTCGGCCTTTTCCGGCGGCTGGCGTATGCGCGTCGCTTTGGCCGCTGTGCTGTTTTCCGAACCCGATTATCTGTTGCTGGACGAACCCACAAACTATCTTGATCTGGAAGGCTCGCTTTGGCTTGAGGCTTATCTGGTCAAATACCCGCACACGGTGTTGATCATCAGCCACGATCGCGAATTGTTAAATCGTTCCGTCGGGGCAATTTTACATCTCGAAGACAAACAGCTGACATATTACACGGGCCCTTACGATCAATTCGTGCGCCAACGTCAGGCCAAACGCGATGTTCAGGCTGCCGCAGCCAAGAAACAACAATTGCAACGCGCCCATTTACAAAGCTTTGTTGATCGCTTTAAGGCCAAGGCCAGCAAAGCCAAGCAAGCCCAATCGCGGGTGAAAATGCTGGAGAAAATGGAAACCATCCGCGCCCCCGAAGATGCGGCGCGCACGGTGTTCACATTTCCCGAACCCGAAGAATTGTCACCGCCGATTATTGCCACCGAAAGCGCATCTGTTGGTTATGACGGCAAGGCGATTTTGAAAAACCTGAACCTGCGGATTGATCAGGATGATCGCATCGCATTGTTGGGGAAAAATGGCCAAGGCAAATCAACGCTGGCCAAACTGCTGTCTGGCCGACTTGAAACCATGGGCGGTAAATTAACCACCTCGCGCAAATTGCGCATCGGGTTCTTTGCCCAGCATCAGGTTGATGAGCTCTACGTTGACGAAACCCCGATTCAGCACATCCGCCGCGAACGCCCCGCCGAGGGCGAAGCCCGCCACCGCGCCCGTTTGGCCGGATTTGGCCTTGGCCCTGCCCAGGCCGAAACCGAAGTGGGCCGTTTGTCTGGTGGGCAAAAGGCGCGCCTGTCTTTGCTGCTGGCCACCCTGCCCGCCCCGCATTTGCTGATACTGGATGAACCGACAAACCACCTTGATATCGAAAGCCGCGAAGCGCTGGTCGAGGCGCTAACCGCCTATACGGGCGCTGTGATCCTGATCAGCCACGATATGCATTTGCTGTCGATGGTGGCCGATCGGTTGTGGTTGGTCAAAGACGGGGCTGTGTCGGTTTGGGAAGAGGATTTGCAGGCCTACCGCAAAGACCTGTTAACCAAAGACGCGCCGGAAAAGAAAGCCAAAGCCAAAGCCGCACCAAAACGCGCCAGCCGCGATCAAATCCTTGCGTTACGCTCCGAGGTGCGCAAATGTGAAGAACGCGTCACCAAATTGAACGACATGCGCGATAAACTGGCGAAAAAGCTGGCTGACCCCGCGCTATATGACGAAGACGCCGGAAACCGCGCCGAACCGTGGCAAAAGAAATACGGCGAAGTGATGAACGCCATTGATCGCGCCGATGATCTGTGGATGAAGGCGCTGGAAAAACTGGAAAAGGCTCAGAAATAAACGGTGGATACAGCAACCCTGATAACCGCGTTTGTGACGCTTTTCGTGATTATTGATCCGATTGGCTTAACACCGCTGTTTGTGGCCCTGACGGCGGGTGAAGATACGCACCGCCGTCGCAACATTGCCATTCGCGCCACGTTGATTGCGTTTCTGTTGCTCACGGTATTTGGTTTGTTCGGAAAATCGGTGTTGGGATTTGTTGGCATAACCATGCCTGCCTTTCGCATCGCGGGCGGCATTCTGCTGTTTTTAACCGCGCTTGATATGTTGTTCGAACGGCGCACCAAACGGCGCAAATCCCAAGCCAACGCAGAACCGCTTGCCGACGTGGATGATGAAAGCGGCGATGATCCATCTGTTTTCCCTTTGGCCACCCCCTTAATTGCTGGCCCGGGATCAATGGCAACGATGATTTTGCTGGTTGGTCAGGCCAATGGTGAATGGCCGCAAATCATTGCTGTGCATCTGGTGATGGGGGCGGTTCTGTTTCTGGTGTTTTTAATGTTCCTGTCTGCCGGATTGATTGAACGCGTGTTGGGAAAAACCGGCGGCAATGTTTTAACCCGTTTGCTCGGGATGTTGCTGGCCGCTCTTTCGGTGCAGTTTGTGATCGACGGCCTAACCGCGATCAACTGGATGGCCGGATCTTAAGGTTTGATGCGAACGGTGTGTTAAGATTTGTTTTGAATGGCTAAAATGCCAGACCAAAACCATACGTTTGCCATACGCAAGCCATACGCAAGCCATACAAATGATTTGCGCTATTAAGCTCTCTTAAAATGTCGTAAATTTTCCTTATATAGGAGCCAGAGGAAATCCGATGAACGCCGATAATATTGCCCAATTTGCCTATCTTGCCCTGATGGGGGCCGCCATTACCGGCTGGTTTATTGTACAAAACCGGCACCAACTGGGCAAAACCCTGCAATATGGCGCGATATGGGGGTTTATCTTTATTGGGGTGATTGCAGGCATTGGATTGTGGTCCGATATTCAAAGCACAATCGCCCCGCGCCAAAGCTATGTTGACGGCAAAGGCATCGTTGAAATCCCCCGCGCAGGCGACGGGCATTACTATATAACCCTTATGATTGACACGACCCCCGTCAAATTTGTGATTGATACAGGGGCCAGTGATGTTGTCCTTACCAAAGCCGATGCAGCGCGTATTGGTATCGACATAAATTCTCTATTTTTCAATGGCATAGCCAACACAGCTAATGGAGAAGTGCGCACCGCGCGCATCACCTTGCACAATGTGCGATTGGGCGATATCTATGATAAAAAAATCCGCGCCTCGGTGAATGACGGGGAAATGGATGGCTCGCTTTTGGGGATGACTTATTTACAGCGGTTCAGCAAAATCGAAATCGGTGGTGGCAAACTGATTTTGCGCCGTTAGCGCTCGGCTTTTTTCACCCAACGCCCGTCATCTTGGGCCCAATATTGCGCCGATGCGCCGCTATCCACCAAAGATTTCCACTGTTCGCGCGCGTGGTTTAGCGAATTTTCATCATTTCCGTCAAAAATAATGCTTACACGCTCAAATTCATCCAGCTCCCCG
>CAMZKY010000300.1 GCA_947311455.1 uncultured Marinosulfonomonas sp.
GAAGTATCGACATCCGCCTTTGGTGCTTTTCGGATTTTGTTCGCAATATCACACGCGATAAGCCTGTCACGTTGATCTTCTTGGGTGATATTAAGTGATATATCACCCTCTTGGTTACGCAATAATCGAAACAATTGCTGCCGAAGATGGATTTTGGAATTGGCTGCCTTTTGCATATGGTTGATCACTCCGAAGTTTCGCCCAAATTAAAAGCGAGACCTTAAGAAGATACAGTTTGTGCCACCTCAAAATAATTCTGATTTCCTTTAAGTTTTATTTGCCCAGTTTGGTTTCTATCCGTGAGCTGTGCTCAAGGGTTTTGTGCACGGGGCATTTGTCGGCGATTTCCAGCAGGCGTTTGCGCTGCGCGTCATCAAGATCACCGGTCAGAAAAATCTCACGGTTGAACTGATCGATCTTTTGCACGGCTTTGCCCGCTTCGGCATCCTGGGCGTGGACTTTGTTATGGGTCACATCCACACGCACCGATTCCAGCGGCCATTTTTTGCGCCGCGCATACATGCGAATGGTCATGCTGGTGCAGGCTCCTAGCCCTGACGACACAAACCCGTAAGGCGACATGCCCTGATTGGTGCCGCCATAGGCCAGCGGTTCATCGGCCAAAGCGTGATGGGTCGGGCCGGAGCTGATATCCTGCAAATAGCCGTCCGGGTCGGCCTCGCGCACCCGCACCACCCCTTCGGGCGCGCCGATGGGCGGGGCAGGGGGCGTTAGGCCCAGATACCGATTGGCCCACATGACAATCACCCCCGCCGCATATTCCGCATCCGCCGCTTTGGTGATCAGATGATCGGCCTGATCCAGCGTGACAAAGCTTTTGGGGTGTTTGGCGGCCTTGAAAATATCGGCGGCATTTTCAATCGACACGGTATTGTCCAAGGGGGCGTGCATCACCAACAGCGCCGCCTTCATCGCATGAATGGCTTTGGTCAGCTCTGATTTGGAAATATCGTCAATAAACGCGCGGCCAATTTTAAAGGGCCGCCCGCCAAGACACACATCGGCAATGCCGTCTTTGCAAATATCCGAAATTGCGTTTTGGAAATTGTGGGTCACATGTTCGGGGTCAAACGGCGCGCCAAGAGTCACCACGGCTTTGATGCTTGAAATTTGGTTTGCAGCCTTAAGCACCGCCGCCCCGCCCAATGAATGGCCGATCAACATCCCGGGGGCCATGCCGCGCCCCGCCAGATATTGGGCTGCCAGCACCAAATCATCGACGTTTGAGGAAAAGGTGGTGTTTTCAAATTCGCCATCAGAATGGCCAAGACCGGTAAAATCAAACCGCAACACCGCAATCCCTATGGCCGCCAACCGCCCGGCAATGCGCCGCGCGGCGGGGATGTCTTTGGAACAGGTGAAACAATGGGCAAATAATGCGGTGCCCAAATGCGGCCCCTGCGGCAGATCAAGGCGCGCGGCCAAGGGGGTGCCGGCGTGGCCTGTAAAGGTAATTTTTTCAGTGGTCATCGGCTCATCCTTTATGCTTGAATAAAAGATGGTCTTTTGTGTCGTGAACTACAAGGTGCTTGTCATTATGTTCACGACACGGTGTTTTTATGTGCAGGGAATATTATTCAGATACCGCCTGGTCCGGTGTATTTTCTACAACATCCGTGGTTTCAACACTGTCTTTGGATTCCACAATCTCGGGTTCCGGCTCTGGCGTAGGCTCGGGGATTGGCCCGCGGCGTTCATCAAAGCTTTTGCCAATGAAATCGGGCATATGATTGCCCATTCCGACAACACGGTTTCCGCCCCCCCGATTGTCGCGGTTACGATTGGTGTTGTTCTGGCGTGGCTCGCGTTTTTGCGGCTGAGGTTTTGGCTGTGGATCAGGCTGAGTTTGTTGTGGCTGTGCCTCGGTTTGCGGCGCGTCGGCCTGCTGCTTGGGCTTGCGCACACGGCGCGTGCGTTTGGGTTTTTCGGCCTCGTCCGCTTTTTTGTCTTCGACGGGTTTTGCGGCTTTGATCGGGCTGTCCAGACGGGGGATCTTGTGCTTTACCAGACGTTCGATATCTTCCAGATTTTTTTCATCACGCGGGATGCAAATCATCAAGGCGGTGCCGAATTTTCCGGCGCGCCCTGTGCGGCCAATCCGGTGCACGTAATCTTCGGCGTGGCTTGGCACATCGAAATTAAACACATGGCTTACGTCAGGGATATCAAGGCCGCGTGCGGCAACATCGGAGGCACACAGAAACTTGATCGAGCCGTCCCGAAAGCCGGCCAATACTTCCATACGTTTGGATTGATCCAGATCGCCGTGAATGGGTTCGGCGTTATATCCGTGCTTTTTCAAAGATTTGGCGGCGATATCCACGTCCATCTTGCGATTGCAGAACACAATCGCACTGGTGCATTTATCACCTTCCTGTTCAATCATTGCCCGCAACAGATCGCGTTTATCTTTGACCAAACGGTCTTTGCGCCCTGACAACATCACCACGCCTTGGGTGATGTTTTCGTTGGTTGTTGCGGCGCGGGCCACTTCGATTTTGGCCGGGTTTGACAGGAATGTGTTGGTGATCCGTTCAATTTCAGGGGCCATTGTGGCACTGAAAAACAGGGTCTGGCGGGTAAAAGGGGTCAGGCTGAAGATGCGTTCGATATCGGGGATAAAGCCCATATCAAGCATCCGGTCGGCTTCGTCCACCACCATGATTTGAACGCCAGTCAGCATCAGTTTGCCGCGCTCAAAATGATCCAGTAGACGGCCGGGCGTGGCAATTAGCACATCAACGCCACGATCAATCAGGCGATCCTGATCTTTGAAGGACACGCCGCCAATCAGCAAGGCTTTGGAGAGCCGGCTGCCTTTGGCATAGGTATCAAAATTTTCGGCAACCTGTGCGGCCAGTTCCCGCGTTGGGGCCAGAACCAAAGAGCGCGGCATACGCGCCCGCGCGCGGCCTTTGCCCAGCAAGGTGATCATCGGCAAGACAAAACCGGCAGTTTTACCAGTTCCGGTTTGGGCGATCCCCAAAACATCGCGCCCTTCTAAAGTGGGCGGAATGGCCCCCGCCTGAATGGGGGTTGGTGTCTCGTATCCAGCGGTTTCAACAGCTTTTAATACTTTGGGATCAAGATTTAGGTCAGCGAATTTTGTCATTACTATCCGTGTTCTACGGCAGACTTCGCCGTATCGGTTTTCGAAGCACTGGCCCGTATGGCCACACCAAATTTGTTGGTGGCTCCTGAATATGGTTCACCTACTGAATATATTGCTCGGGGTCAATGTAGCAGTGTGAATCGTGATCAATCCAGCTGTTTTATGTTGATTGTTTCCGGTTCAAGAACAGTAAGCGGGAGGGGGCTGATGAATGGCGATCACACCATCATTTCTTTGGTTGATGTTAGCTTTAGTTCGGGGTAATCGCGCTCAACCCGATCAATATCCCACTGTAATCTAGTCAAATATACCACATCACCATCATTGTCTGTTGCCATGTGCATCTTGTTTGTATTTGCAAAGGCTGCAACTTTGTCTTTGTCGCCGGCAACCCATCTGGCCGAGGTAAATTGGCTGTTTTCGAATCGAACCGGCAGATTATATTCCTGTTCAATTCGGCTCGCGAGCACTTCAAATTGCAACGCGCCCACAACACCCACAATAAAACCTGAGCCGATCATTGGTTTGAACACCTTGGCAGCGCCTTCTTCTGCAAATTGCATTAATGCCTTTTCCAAGTGTTTTGATTTCATCGGATCCATGGCGCGCACCCCCTGCAGGAGTTCGGGGGCAAACGAAGGAATGCCGGTAACCCGCAGCATTTCGCCTTCGGTTAACGTATCGCCAATGCGCAATTGGCCGTGATTGGGAATGCCAATGATGTCACCTGCCCACGCCTCCTCGGCCAATTCGCGATCTGCGGCAAGGAATAGTACCGGATTGGAAATGGACATCTGTTTTTTGCTGCGCACATGGGTTAATTTCATGCCGCGTTTAAAATGCCCCGAGGCCATTCTGACAAAGGCCACACGATCGCGGTGTTTGGCGTCCATGTTGGCTTGCACTTTAAATACAAATCCAGCCACTTTCTTTTCTTCGGGGCGCATATAACGCGGTTCGGCTTTCTGGGGCTGTGGCTCTGGCCCGAATTCGGCGATGCCGTTCATCAGTTCCTGAACGCCAAAAGAATTGATCGCCGAGCCAAACCAAATTGGTGTTAAGGTGCCATCATGCAGGGCTTTTTTGTCGAGTGGTGGTAACAGTTCTCGTACCATTTCGATTTCTTCACGAAATTTCTCAAGCAAAGCGGCTGGCACATGCTCCTCGAATTTTGGATCATCCAACCCATTGATTTCAACACTTTCGGCAATCTTGTTACGATCCGCCCGATCCATGATTTCAAGGCGGTCGCGCAGCAGATCATAACAGCCGATAAATTCGCGCCCAACCCCGATGGGCCAGCTGGCGGGGGTTACATCAATCGCCAGGTTATCTTGAATTTCGTCAATGATATCAAACGTGTCGCGGCTTTCCCGATCCATTTTATTACAGAATGTCAGGATCGGCAAATCGCGCAGGCGGCACACTTCAAACAGTTTCTGGGTTTGGCTTTCGATACCTTTGGCGCCATCAATCACCATCACAGCCGCATCAACCGCCGTTAGGGTGCGATAGGTATCTTCGGAAAAATCCGAGTGACCCGGGGTATCCACCAGATTAAAGCGGTAGTCGCCAAAATCAAACGACATGGCCGAGGCAGAAACCGAAATCCCGCGTTCCTGCTCCATTTTCATATAGTCAGATCGCGTACGTCGTGCTTCGCCTTTAGCGCGCACTTGTCCGGCCATTTGGATTGCACCACCATAGAGCAGAAATTTTTCCGTTAGCGTGGTTTTTCCGGCATCGGGATGCGAAATAATCGCAAACGTCCGGCGGCGGGCAATTTCGGCGGGCAGGTCGGGGGTATGGGGGGCAATATCTGACATGGCGGCGGTATAGCGCCGCCATGGCGTAAGGGCAATGCGACTGAACTAGATTTCGTTGGTTAACACAAAATGGCCAGGCCCGACTTCTTTGTAGACACTGGGTTCGGGGGTGTAATCCAGTGGAAAAATCGGTGAGGGGATCGGTTTGAAATTCAGATCCTTTTCGCTTTTGCGATTGCGCGGATCGGCGATAGGCACCGCAGACAACAGGGTTTGGGTATAGGAATGCTGCGGATTTTCGAACACGGCAGCGCGCGGCCCGATTTCAACGATTCGGCCCAGATACATCACCGCAGTGCGATGACTAACCCGTTCAACAACGGCCATGTCGTGGCTGATAAACAAGAACGAAATACCCAAATCGGCCTGCAATTCCATCATCAAATTTAGCACTTGCGCCTGCACTGTCACATCAAGGGCGGATACGGATTCATCGGCGATAATTAGTTTCGGATTCAGGGCCAAAGCACGGGCAATCGCAACGCGCTGACGTTGGCCGCCAGACAATTCATGCGGATAACGGCGCATGAAATCGCGCGGCAATTCCACCCGATCAAATAAGGTGGCAACCCGATCATGCAGGGCGCTTCCACGTTCCATATCATAGTTTAACAGGGGCTCGGCCACTTGATCCGACAGGCGCATTTGTGGGTTAAGCGAGGCAAACGGATCCTGAAACACCATTTGCATGTCTTTGCGTGCCTCGCGCAATTCGTTTTGATCAAGCGCTAAAACATCGCGGCCACCCAGAATGATTTCGCCGGATTGTGGCTCATTCAGGCGCAGGATCGAACGACCCGCCGACGATTTTCCACAACCGCTTTCACCAACAAGTGACAGTGTTTCGCCCACGTTAATATCAAACGACACATCCTCAACCGCATGCACGTTGGAAATGGTGCGTCGCAACAAACCGCCTTTGACGGGGAAGCGCTGCACCAGATTTTTAACTTCGAGCAGTTTTTCATCACTGGCAAAAATGGGTTGCGGATTGTTGCTGCTTGCCACACCCAGAATGCGCATCGGTTCGGGGGCGGATTTGCCGCGCATTTCGCCAAGTTTGGGGACTGCAGCCAGCAGGGCTTTTGTGTAATCTTTTTGCGGATTTTCAAATATATCGGTGACGGAGCCTTCTTCGACCATATTACCCCGAAACATCACCACAACACGGTCCGCCATTTGGGCAACCACCGCCATATCATGGGTGATGAACAAAACTGCAGTGCCGGTTTCGCGTTTCAGCCGATCAATCAAGGCCAGAATTTCAGCTTGAATGGTCACATCCAGGGCAGTGGTTGGCTCATCTGCGATCAAAACACGCGGCTCGCAGGCCAAGGCCATGGCAATCACCACACGTTGGCGCATACCGCCGGACAATTCGTGTGGATATTGTTTCAAGCGACGTTCAGGTTCGGGAATGCGCACTTGCTTTAGCAATTCAAGGGCACGCGCACGCGCCTGAGCTTTGTTCATGCCTTTGTGGACGATCAATCCTTCGGCAAGCTGGCGCTCGATGGTGAATACCGGATTAAGGGATGTCATCGGTTCCTGAAAAATCATCCCGATCTCGTTGCCGCGAATGGTGCGCATTAGATTGTTTTCAGCATGGGCTAGATCAATGGCCCCTTTACCATCGCCGTAATCACCACGATTAAACAGGATTTTACCATTGGTAATCGTACCGCCACCAAATTCAACAAGGCGAATTAGAGAGAGGGAGGAAACCGATTTACCAGAACCGGATTCGCCAACTACACAAACCGTTTCCCCCGGATTAATGCTAAACGAGATATCCTCAACACCAACCACAGGGCCATCTTTGGTGCTAAACTCGACTTTGAGGTTTTCAATGGAAACAAGCGGGGTCGTTTCGGAAGTATCAAGCATTGTGTGGCAGTCATCCCTTGGAATATATTTTGGGTGACATTAGCGTGCTTTACCAGCAAGTCAAATATTGAGTGTCTTAATTTGGCGATTAACCTTGGGTCAGGAGGACGAAGCGCGGCGCAAACGTTCGGCGGTATCAGCGCTGTTATGCGCATCAATATCGACTTCGAATTCTTCATGACTGCGTGCGGAATGGGTTTTGTTTCCGGATGTCAGCTCTTTTGCCAAGCCCGCCGGCAAGGCCGGTGTCGTGCGTTCATCCAGCAAAAGGCTTTCAGCAGCGATGCCTTCGGCGAAAATGATTTGATGATCGTCAAACAGAATTTGAAAATAATCCACAAATCCGCCTTCCAAACGGTGCACGGTGGTTCCGTTCACTAAGTGCTTGGCCTTAATCAATATTTCTGAACGACCTGCCCCAAGTTCATCATTGCGTTGATAGATAAACAGGCGGTGATTCGGGCTGACGATCAGATCATTGGCATTGTTTAACACACCTTTTTTGATCCGTATCGGGGCCAAATCACCGACGGCACGGGTGGTGGAATGGCCAATCCAGCGAATGGTTTGCGCCCCGTCATCGCGGCTTAAAACGGTGTCGCCAACACGCAAGTCTTCGATCTTGATTTGGCGCCCGTCAGACATTGTAATGTGGGTTCCGCGGGTAAAACTTACACAGGCGACTTCGGCCATTCGGGTGCGGGGCGTGTCGGGATCTATGCCGACCAATTGATAGCCGATTTCGGGTTTAAGCGGCGCAAGGGGGAACAAATAGGTTTGCTCAATCAGGCCTTCTTCTGGATCAACTTCAACCATAACAACAGCTTCGAATGTTGCGCTATCGGGATCTATCAAGGTGATCGTGCAATCAAGATGCAGCTGGTTATCCACCGTTCCAACCTGCGAGCCAAGGACGATGGTAAAGAAATCGCCACCGGTTTCCTGAATTGTGATCAGTTGCGGAGGAATAGCTTTCTTTGCAAGGGCGTAGATGTCGTCAAGCATCAAGTCTTCGGAATCAGAAAGGCTGTCGCCAAGATTTGCGCCAGCTGAGACCGTAAAATCCAGACCTCGAAATACAGGCAAGGTTTGGATTTTCGATTTTTTTCTAATGTCTGCGGTTTTCATTTTAATACTCGTAATATTCAATACTTACCCTCCTTTGTCTAGGTGCAGATTGGGGTAATAATGGGGCGTAAGCCCGGCATAGATTTGACAATAGCTGGGCAGCTGCTTTGATCTTGTGAAAAAAACAATTACTGTTAACACTACGGGAAATTGGTAAAGGAGATGCGTTATGGAACTGGGAATTCAAGGGAAACGGGCGCTGGTTTGTGCCTCGTCCAAAGGGTTAGGCCTTGGCTGTGCCGAGGCGCTTGCGGCCGAAGGCGTTGATCTTGTGATGAATGCACGCAGCCCTGGACCGTTAGAGGAATCTGCGCAGAACCTTAGAAAGACATACGGAATTCAAGTGGTTACAGTTGCTGCTGATATCACATCTGAGGATGGTAGGGCGCAAGTTCTTGAGGCTGCAGGTGATGTCGATATTCTGGTTACAAATGCCGGTGGCCCACCTCCGGGGATGTGGAGTGATTGGGATCGCGAAGATTTTATCAAAGCGTTGGATGCCAATATGCTAACCCCGATTGCCTTGATGAAAGCCTGTTTGCCAAAAATGATCGACAAAGGCTGGGGGCGGGTTGTCAATATTACCTCGCAATCTGTTAAAGCGCCGATTGCGGTTCTGGGCCTGTCTAATTCGGCGCGTGCTGGCCTAACAGGATATGTGGGTGGAACCTCGCGGCAAGTGGCTGAATTCGGTGTGAATATCAATAATCTCTTGCCCGGAATACATGCAACGGATCGGGCGGTTTCGCTGGATCAAGGCGTGATGAAAGCACAAGGCATAAGCCTTGAACAGGCTCAGGCACAGCGCATGGCGGGTATTCCGGCGAAACGCTATGGCATGGCAGAAGAATTTGGTGCGATGTGCGCATTTTTATGTTCGGACAAAGCCGGTTTTATCGTTGGGCAGAATATATTGCTTGATGGGGGCGGGGTGAATAGCACGATGTGATTTTTCCATACAATCGGCTCTTTGGCTGGATTTGGCCATATAAAATGAGAAAAATAAGTTAATACAGTGGGTTGGAGGAAAAACTGCTGTATGGCAACCGTATGGCTAGTGTATGGCTAGTGTATGGCAAAAAATCGAAATTCGCGGGGTTAATCCTGCGCGCGGTTTAAGAAATGGTTAAGGAGAGTGCTGGCGTCGCTCGAGTGCGCTGCGCTGGTGCTTCGGGCGGGGATGTTTTTTGCGGAAAAGTAACGGACGTGGGGTGTCGATTCAGATGTGAGGCGATGCTCACCCGGTTTTGAAGACTGTGGGTGCGTTTTTCCGTTACGCTGGCGTCGTTAACCGATATATAAAGATCAAGCGACACCCATATTCAGCAACGGAGTTTGAAACTAGATGAACCACGAGTCAGTTAAAGAATACTACGGCGATACCCTGCAAACCAGTGCAGATTTGCAAACCAATGCCTGCTGCACATCGGCGGCCCCACCGGATCACCTGAAGGCAGTTTTGGCAAAAATCCATGATGAGGTTTTGGCCAAGTATTATGGCTGTGGCCTTATTGCGCCGGATCACCTGGCAGGGATGCGCATTCTTGATCTTGGATGCGGGGCGGGGCGAGATGTTTATGCGCTTGCGGGTTTGGTTGGTGAAGCCGGTTCGGTTGTTGGCGTAGATATGACCGAAGCCCAGCTTGAGGTTGCGCGCAAGCATGAGGATTTTCATGCCAAGGCGTTTGGTTACACACAGAAAAACACCGAATTCCATCTGGGTTATATCGAAAAACTGGACGATCTTGATCTTGAGCCGAACAGCTTTGATATCATTGTTTCAAATTGCGTATTAAATCTGGCAATGGACAAAGAGGCGGTGTTGCGCGGGGTGTATAACCTGTTGAAACCGGGGGGCGAGATGTATTTTAGCGATGTCTATGCAGATCGCCGGATGCCCGAGGCGCTGCTTCAAGACAAGGTTTTGTATGGCGAATGTTTGTCTGGCGCATTGTATTGGAATGATTTTGAGAATATGGCGAAAAAGGTTGGCTTTTTTGATCCGCGTGTGGTTGAAGACCGCGTTTTAACCATCGAAAACCAAGAGATTCAAAACAAAGTTGGGCCGATCAAGTTTACGTCGGCAACCTATCGGCTGTTTAAAATTGAAGGTTTGGCACCGTCCGAGGAAGATTTTGGTCAATCCGTTATCTATCAGGGCACGATCGAAACCGCGCCTGATATTTTTACGCTGGATAAACACCACGCGTTTAAAACCGGCGAAGAGGTGCGGGTGAGTGCGAACACTTGGCGGATGGTGTGTGAAACACGGTTTGGGCATCACTTTAAATTTGTCGGAAACTGGAGCAAACACCTTGGATTGTTTGAGGGCGGGATGCAACATTGCCCTTTCGGGGGTGAGAGTAAAGCGGATGCGCCTTCCTCTGGCGGGTGTTGTTGAACCTTGTGAGAATCTGCGTGGCCTGTTAACCACATGGGCAATTCCGATGGTTTTGATCGGATAAACAGGGGCAACCTCATTGATTGACACAAATCCACGATTGGAAATCCGCAACATCACCCGCCGTTTCGACGGGCGTGCGGTGGTGGACGGGGTGTCGATTTCGGTGATGCCGGGGCAGGTGACGTGTTTGCTTGGCCCGTCGGGCTGCGGTAAATCCACCACTTTGCGGATCATCGCCGGGGTTGAGGCGCTGGACGAGGGCGAAATCTATGCTGACGGGGAATTGTTGTGTGATGCCAATCACCTAACGCCACCGGAAGAGCGCCACATTGGCCTGATGTTTCAGGATTTTGCCCTGTTTCCACATTTAACCGTTGAACAGAATGTCGGGTTTGGCCTGAAACGTAAAGTGGCAGGGCGCAGTGAACGGATTGCCGATTTGTTGGAGCGGGTTGGGATGAGCCACCACGCCAAAGATTATCCGCATCAACTGTCAGGGGGCGAGCAACAGCGCGTGGCTTTGGCGCGGGCATTGGCGCCCAAGCCGCGCATCATGCTGATGGACGAGCCGTTTTCAGGGCTGGATAACCGGTTGCGCGACGATATTCGTGATGACACGCTGGCCTTGTTGAAAGAAGAAGGCACAGCCGTCTTGT
This sequence comes from uncultured Marinosulfonomonas sp., assembly GCA_947311455.1. GTDB lineage: Bacteria > Pseudomonadota > Alphaproteobacteria > Rhodobacterales > Rhodobacteraceae > Profundibacter. Next base: position 11,035 of record CAMZKY010000300.1, read on the forward strand.
TGGTGACCCACGAACCTGAAGAAGCCATGCGCATGGCCGATGAAATTGCGTTGATGCGCGATGGGCGGATCGTGCAGCAAGGCGCGCCTTACAATATCTACAATAACCCGATTGATAAGCAAGCGGCGGCGTTCTTTTCCGATATCAATGTTTTGGTGGGCACTGTGAAAGGGGCCTTAACCGAAACGCCATTCGGGCAATTTCTAGCACCGGGTCTGCCAGATGGCACCAAGGTGGATATTGTCAGCCGTCCGCAACATATCCGCATCGATTTTGATCGCGGTGGCAAAGGCCCGAATCCAACCATTTCCGACGGTGTCGCCGCGCGTGCCTTTGTGGAACGAGCGCGGTTTCTGGGGGGCGAAAGCCTTGTAGAATTTCGCATGGATGATGGAGACTGCGTGCTTAAGGTAACAGTGCCCAGCGTGTTTTTACCCAAAGCCGAAACGGTCATGTGGCTAACCTTGCCACGTTCAAAATGTTTTGTGTTTAAGCAAGCTCATTAATTAAAACGGACAAAACCGTGGCTAATTTTATGTCGCGTAATACTGCGGTTGTACCGGATGGATTTTCGATGCGAAATAAAACCACGATTCCGGAATAGTAGATTCCTCAAATCAAGAAATAGACGCAATGGTTTTTCCCATGTGCGCCTAATTCTGATGATAAAACCATCAAAGGTTTACGGTTTGGGTGGCGTGCCTATTTTGCCAATGTTGCGGTGATTGGCGTATTCATCGTGCCACGCTGGTTCACAACTTTGCCCTTTCCAGTTTCAAAATTCCACAGGAATGTGGTGGCAGAATTCTTGCTGATATCGGCCCTGATTGTGGCCTTGTTGCCGTATTTTCTGGTGTAACAGATCGCATCCCTCTTGGCTGTCTCGTCTGGGCAATCTGCACCCGTTTTCTCCAGCCTACAAACGGCGGCCTGTAAATCTTGGGCAGATGGTTTGGGTTGAATGTTACCTTTTGAATCCAGATATAGATAGGATTCATAGCTGGCGGTTGCATCGTTGCGTGGGGATGGTTTGCTGATGTTCTGGATGTGGTCTGCGGGGGGCCATACTGGCATCATCAGAGCACCCCTCAAGATTGGCGGGTTGGGAATGTGCCTGTATAATTGGAATAATTGGCCGCAAAATTACTGGTGCGGGTTAACGGGATTGTCATGCCTTGGGCAATGATCGAAATTTTAACGCCGTAGTCCTGCACTTTGATCTTAACCGAACCAAGCCCACGCGCGCCTTGAACCAGGCCAGGGGCGGGGGATTACAAACTTGCGATATAATCTTTTATGGATTTGCCTTTTTCGTCGATGAACAGCTGTGGCAAAACGTTGATTCTGGTGATCCGGTCAATGCGAAATACGCGAAAATCGTTGCGATATTCACACCACGCGGTGACTGTCCAAACACGGCCCCAATATTCCATTTGTAAGGGGCGTATGACGCGATTTCTGGTTTGATCGCTTAGATCCAGATAGGTGATTTTCAGCTTTTGCTTTGCATGGATAGCGGCGCGCAGGGCGGGCATATGGGCAAAGCCTTTGGCGGTTTCTTTAAAGGGGTAAGCTGCGAATCCCCAGCCATTGGGCGGCGCGTTACGATCATCGGGCAAGACCGCATCGATTTTTGCCGATAGGGTTTGGGCGGCTTTTTGCAGGTCTTCATCGCCGGCTTCTGAAATGACGGCCATGCCCAGATGCAAGGCCTCGAGTTCGTTTGACGTGAGGTTCAAGGGGGGCAGGGTGATGGTGTCGGTCATTCTGTAGCCCACGCCGCGCTCACCCTCCACAGGCACGCCCGTAGCGACCAGCGTATCC
>CAMZKY010000301.1 GCA_947311455.1 uncultured Marinosulfonomonas sp.
AGCCGATCATCGGCGGGAATGCCCCTGCCGCGCCGCCAATAACAATGTTCTGCGGTGTCCAGCGTTTCAGCAACATGGTGTAGATCACCACATAGAAAAGATCGTAAAGGCCAGCAATCCTGCGGCCACAAAATTAGAAGCCAGCGCCAGCATCACCACGGCCATCACCGACAAGGTAATGCCAAAGGCTTTGGCCTCGTCGCGTGTTACTTTGCCTGCGGGAATGGGCCGCGACTTGGTGCGCTTCATCTGCACATCAAGGTCGGCTTCCCACCACATATTCAACGCACCTTGCGCCGCCACCAATGGCGATAAACAGGATCGAGGCAAACGCTACCACAGGGTTCACGGATACAGGCGCCACCATCAGGCCAACAAAGGCCGTAAACACCACCAATGACATAACGCATGGTTTAAGCAGGGCGAAGAAATCGCCAAATCCTGCGTCACCATCGTTGGCTAGGGTATCTACTGTTGCGTCGCTCATAATGTCATATCCAGGCTGTCAAATCCATCAATCAAAGCTGTAGGGTGGGGTTTCACCCCACCGCCCGATCAATTCGATGCTACGTTAAAATTTTGCGCAATAGCGGCGAATTCTTCCTTCGCCTTTCAGCCATGCATCGTATTTTTCTTGGCTCACAGCCTTAACAACGATGGGCATATAGGCGTGATCTTTGCCGCACAGCTCGGAGCATTTGCCAAAATAGATGCCTTCTTGCTCAACATTGAACCACGCTTCGGCCAAACGGCCCACGATACCATCTTGTTTCAAACGAAATGCCGGGATCGCCCATGAATGATTTACGTCAGAACCGGTGATCTGAACCACAACAGTTTTGGCAACCGGAACAACCACAGCATTATCTGTCGCCAAAAGATCTTCATCGGGGGTATACCCGTGCTCAGCCAATTCTTCTTTGGCTAGCATAAAGCTGTCAAATCCAAACCCGTCATCCACATATTCATAAGACCAGAACCACTGGTTACCCGTCACCTTGATCGTCAAATCGGCCTCGGGGATTTCCTGTTGGGCAAACAACACCGGCAATGACCATGCACCAATAACCACCAGAATAATGATAGAAACCAGCGTCCAGACAATTTCCAATGGCGAATTGTGGGTAAATGTTGCCGGCGTTGGATTGGCGCGGCGGTTATGGCGCAAAAGGATATAGATAAGAATAAGCGTTACAAAAATTGTGATGACTGTGATGATAACCAACACCATATCATCCAGCCATTGGGTCTGGCGGGCCGTTTCTGTGCCCGTGGTTTGCATCCCCACGCCTTTCCGAACAGGTTTGCCGATCCGCTCCAGCCCTTGCAAAGCATCCTGAGCAGACGCCGCAAATCCAATAAAACTACGTGCAATCGCAGCCACAAGGCCATTTAGCAAAGAGAGTAAACGTATATTATCTTCCCGTTAGATCTGGTACAAATCGCCATTTTGCGAATTTGCGCCCAAAAGACGGAATCCCGTTTCTATTTGATATATGTCAAATCACACCGCCCATATTTAAATCAAGATCTTGTATTGCGGCAAATTGTACTCTTCATGATTTAGATCAGCTTTACATTGAAAATCGCCACTCCCAGCCCTAAAGCCTGACAATTTGGCATGATTTAAAACATTGATAATCCGCCCCCAAGGCGTAAACTTACCGCATCACAAACGGACAAAATCTGATGAAAAAGACATTCAAAACCCTACGCGCCATCACCAATGACAAAACTCTCAGCTTTAATCAAAAGGCGCGCTATCTGTCGCTTGAGGCGGAAAATATGCTGCCCTACCCCGATTTGGATGCTGAAACCGCGCAGGCGCTGGATCAGCGGGTGATCTGCGATATGTATGAGGGCCACGCACCGTATAAGCCCCGCTATGTGCTTCCGGATTTTGCCGTGGTGCTGAAAAACGGCAGTGAATACCTTGAATTGCCAATCCCCCAAACGCTGGACGAAGCGATCAACACCCTGATGATTGCTTATCACCACACCCCATCTGTTACCGGCATGCCAGTTTACATCGGCCAACTGGATGATCTGCTGCTGCCGTTTTGCGATCATATCAGCGATGATGCGCTGTATCGTAAAATCAAACTGTTCTGGCGCTATCTTGATCGGGTGCTGCCCGATGCATTTATGCACGCCAATATCGGCCCCTCTGATAACCGCGTGGCCCGCACCATCCTACGGGTTGATGCCGAACTCAAACAAATCGCCCCGAACCTGACGTTCTTTTATGACCCTGACATTACCAGCGACGAAATTCTTGATATCGCCACGGCCAATATCGTTGAATGCTCAAAACCCCATATCGGCAACCACCCCGTGCATGTGAAAAACTTTGACGAACGCGGTTATGGTATTGTCAGCTGCTATAATGTGCTGCCTATCGCCGGTGGGGCTTCGACCCTGACGCGGGTAAATTTGAAAGAGGTCGCCAAACGCGCTGATAGCGTCGATCATTTCTTTGATACCCTCCTGCCCCATTATATGGAGCTGAATTTCAAGCTGACCGAAGCGCGGGTGGATTACCTGTTTAACCACTCCAATTTCTTTGACAGCTTTCTGGTAACCGAAGGTTGGATCGACCGTGATCGTTTCACCGTGATGTATGGCATTTACGCCATGGCCGAGGCGGTAAATATATTGCAAGACCTGGCCGGAAACAAAGGCTGCTATGGCCATGACGATGCCGCCAATCAAATCGGGTACCGCATGTCGGCTATGATGGAAGAAATCGTCGCCAATCGCCCGCTTGAAAATGTCTGGCGCGGCCATGCCATGCTGCACGCCCAAGCAGGGATCAGCATCGACGATGGCGCAACCCCCGGCGTGCGCATTCCTTACGGCACCGAACCTGATCCTGTCACCCATATTCAGGCCCTCGCCCCACATCACAAACACTATGCCTCGGGTATCAGTGAAATCCTGACAATCGACGAAACCATCAAAAACAACCCCGCTGCCATGACCCAATTGTGCAAAGGCGCCTTTGCCAGCGGGTTCCATGAATTCACCGCCAATGTGGCCAGCAACGATCTGGTGCGAGTGACGGGCTATATGATCCGCCTCTCGGATGTGGCGAAATTTCAGGCCTGCGAAGGCTCCCGCACCAACACCACCGCATTAGGGGCCGAAGCGGCGCAGAATACCGGCATATTAAACCGCAAACCCCGTGTGGTAGGAAATGAACTTGCTCCGCGCTACGGTCAATAAAATTCTGACCTATAGCGTGGTCGACGGGCCAGGCAATCGCATGGTGATCTTTTTGCAAGGCTGCAATTTTGCCTGCGCCGCCTGTCACAATCCCTATACCATCGGCGTATGTGACGATTGCGGCGATTGCTTGCCTGTGTGTGAACCAAAAGCGCTCACCCTGCAAAGCGGCAAAATCACCTTTGACGCAACGCTTTGCACCGATTGCGACAACTGCCTTGGTATCTGCCCGATCAGCGCCAGCCCGATGGTGCAACAGATGAATGTGGATGACATCTTGGAAATCGCCCGCAAACACCATCCGTTTCTAACCGGTATCACCGTGTCAGGCGGCGAAGCCACGCTGCAACTGAAATTCATCACCGCATTGTTCACCGCAATCAAAGCCGATCCGGATCTTTCAAACCTAACCTGCTTTATCGACACCAACGGTCACCTTGGCCCCAAAGGCTGGTCGCAAATCCTGCCTGTAACTGACGGTGTGATGATGGATGTCAAAGCCCTTGATCCAACATTGCACCGCACGCTGACAGGCCAAGGTAACGCAAAACTGCTGCGCGCCGCGCGGATCGTGTTTGACGCGGGCAAGCTTTATGAGCTGCGCTTCATGGCGGCACCCGATGTGAATGACACCGAAAAAGAAATCACCGCACTGGCCGATTTTGCCCTATCCCTTAGCCCGCAGATTCGCATCCGCATCAACGCCTTTCAGCTTCATGGCGTAAAAGGCAAAGCGCGGGATTGGAATGCAATGGACAAAGCGCGCGTTGATCAGATCACCACACGCCTGAATGCATTTGGATTGCAAAACATAGTCACGCCCGCAATGTATCTTTAGGTCTACGCCCTAACGCGTGCCCCTTACAGCCTCCCCGGCACAACTTGATCTGGCGGGCGGTGCCCGTCGGCAAATGTTTTGATGTTGATGATTACCTTTTCGCCCATTTCGGCGCGCCCTTCTTCGGTGGCTGATCCCATATGCGGCAACAACACCACATTTTTCAGCTCCCGTAAGCGTGGGTTAATCTCGGCCCCGCGTTCAAACACATCCAGCCCTGCGCCCGATATTTCACCCGCCCGCAACATTCGCGTTAACGCATTTTCATCGATCACTTCGCCGCGCGACGTATTCACGATCACCGCGTTGTTTTTCATCAATTTCAAACGTCGCGCATTCATCAGGTGAAAGGTGCTGGGCGTGTGTGGGCAGTTGATCGACAGGATATCCATGCGCGCCACCATTTGATCAAGGCTTTCCCAATAGGTGGCCTCAAGATCGGCCTCAATGTCGGGATGCACCCGTTTACGATTGTGGTAATGCACCTGCATACCAAACGCCGCCGCACGCCGCGCCACCGCCTGACCAATGCGCCCCATACCTAAAATGCCCAAACGCCGTCCGCCAACGCGCCCGCCCAGCAATGCTGTGGGCGACCATCCAGCCCATTCGCCAGATTGCATCCGCGCCAAACCTTCGGGAATGCGCCGCGTCACAGCCAAAATCAGTGCCATGGTCATATCGGCGGTGTCTTCTGTCACCACACCGGGCGTATTTGAAACCAACACACCGCGCTGGCGTGCGGTTTGCACATCAATGTGATCAATCCCCGCGCCGTAATTGGCAATCAATTTCAGCCGATCACCCGCCAGAGACAGCATACCTGCATCAATCGAATCCGTCAGTGTTGGCACCAAAACATCCGCCCGTTTCATCGCGGCAACGATTTCTTGTCGGGTCATCGGGGTATCATTTTCGCGCAACTCAACGTCGAATAATTCTTTCATCCGTGTTTCCACCACCTCGGGCAACCGTCGCGTAACGACAACACTTAAACGCTGATTTGGCATATTTGCTCTCCGAATTCTTTTCTTTGCGGGCCATTGATGCCAAAGTGACCCAACATGGCGTCATGCACAAGAACTTCGCCATATAAATTAAAGAAATAAGGCATCGAGCAATGCTGATTCAAACGATTTTCCGGCGTTTCAGCGCCATTTTACTAATGTGTTCTCTTGCAATTCCCGCCTTTGGAGACGCAGGAAACCCTGAAACCAGCAAACGTGGATCGGTGACACATTTACCAATCCCGCGTTTTGTGTCGTTAAAGGCGGCCAAAGGTAACGCGCGGCGTGGGCCTAGCTTGAACAATCGGATCGATTGGGTATTTGCGCGCCGCGGCATGCCACTGATTGTGATCGGAGAATACGGCCACTGGCGCCGTGTGCAGGATCGCGATGGAAAAGGCGGCTGGGTGCATTTCAGGCTGCTTTCGGGCATTCGAATGGTGATCGTTGATCAGGATATGCTGCCTTTGCTCACCAAACCCCAAGAAAAATCCCGCATCAATGCCCGCCTTGAGCTGGGCGTCGTTGCCCGCCTTGAAAAATGCAAACCCGATTGGTGCCGCATCAGTAAAGATGGCTATCGCGGCTGGGTGCCCAAAACATCGATATGGGGCGTTGGGGCGGATGAGCTACGGGATTAGGGCTGTCAGGCGAATTTAAAATTCCGATCTGACGGCACCCAATTGAGCCACCCAAAACAAAGCGTGGCTTACCACTTGCCAAGCGCGTCTTCGTCCTCGTCTTTGGCATCCACCCACACTGCGCCGTCTTTGGTGTATTCTTTTTTCCAAAACGGTGCGCGGGATTTTAGGTAATCCATCAAATACATCGCCGCCTCGAACGCATCTACGCGGTGGGGCGAAGCCGTCGCAACCATCATGATCATATCGCCGGGTTTCATCACGCCGTAACGGTGGATGATCAGGCTGGCTTTCAGGCTCCAACGCTCAATCGCTTTGGCCTCGATCCCCTCAATCGCGCGGGCGGTCATGGCGGGGTAATGCTCGATCTCCATACGATCCAGATCATTATCGGGCGTATCACGCACAATGCCGGTAAAATTCACCACCGCGCCAGCATCGGTGCGCCCCTTGGCAAAGGCTTCGATTTCAGCACCCAATTCAAAGGCGCATTCTTGCACAATAACAACCATCTTAGCCGCCTGTCATGGGGGGAAAGAAGGCAACCTCACGCACGCCAGTCAACGACGCATCAAAATCGCACAATTCCTGATCAACAGCACAACGCAGCGCGGCCACATCGCCAAAGGCCGCAGCGTAACGATCATCTCGCGCTTTTAATTCAGCCACCAGTTCGGCCACCGTCGCCGCCGATGTTTCGATTTGTTCTTTGGGCAAGCCAATGCGTTCACGCACCCATGCGAAATACACAACATCAATCATTCTTTATCTTCCTTTAGAAACGGCATCGCCTTTATCAGGTAATCAACGCCAGTCAAAACCGTCAGAGCCGCTGCGATCCAGATCAGCGCAACGCCGCCGTAAAAGCTCCAAACCATACCATGATATTTCCATGTAATCCCCAGATAATCCTGTTCTGATCCATTCAGAATTGCACCAATAATATTCGGTGTCATACCCTCTGTATTCATCCCGAAATAATGCTCAAACAACCCATTGGCAAACAACACCGAAATCGCAACCATTTGTGCCGTAGTCTTCCATTTGGCCAGCTTCGTTACCTTGAGCAACCGCGCATTATCGCCCAAAAATTCCCGCAGGCCCGAAACGAACACTTCGCGAAACAGGATCAATGTGGCCGGAAACAGGATCAAGGACACGGTTGACGAAAAGCCGATCAAAACCGCCAGCGCAATCACCACCATCGCCTTATCCGCAATCGGATCAAGCATGGCGCCAAATTTGCTTTCCTGATTCCATGCCCGCGCCAGATAGCCATCGACAAAATCGGTAAGTGAGGCAAGGATAAACAGCCCCAAGGCAAACCAATCGGCAAACGGGCGGTTAAAATACAAAAACATCACCGCCAACATAGGGGCGGCAAACAAACGGAGCACCGTCAGGATATTAGGAAGATTCCAATTCATACGCTTTCTTTACCCTGTCAGCCCTTATCATGAAAGACGTCATATAGGGTTTGCGCCAAACTGCCCGATATTCCGTCAACTTTCTTTAAATCTTCAAGCCCCGCACGGGTCACAGCCTTGGCACTGCCAAAATACGCCAGCAACGCCCGTTTACGCGCCGCGCCAACACCGGGAACCCCATCCAAAGGCGTAGCGCCTATGGCTTTTGAACGTTTGGCACGGTGGGTGCCAATAGCAAAGCGATGCACTTCGTCGCGCATACGCTGGATGAAATACAAAACCGGATCATTATGGCGTAAGGCCATGGGGCGTTTGCCGATGCGGTGAAATTCTTCCTTCCCCGCATCACGATCTTCGCCTTTGGCAACGCCGACCATGGGAATATCTTCGACTCCGTATTCCCGCATGATTTGGGCCACCACACTTACCTGCCCCGCCCCGCCGTCAATCAGCAACAGGTCGGGCCAGTTTTCGCCTTTGCGATCAGGGTCTTCTTTGATCAGGCGCTGAAAACGCCTTCCCAGCACCTCTTTCATCATGCCAAAATCATCACCCGGGGTGATGGATTTATCCTTGATGTTAAATTTGCGATACTGGCTTTTCATAAACCCGTCCGGCCCAGCAACCACCATCGCCCCAACCGCATGCGCGCCCGAAATATGCGAGTTATCATATACTTCGATCCGGTTCGGCGGCGCATCCAGATCAAACGCCTCGGCCACACCTTTCAGCAATTTCGCCTGCGTCGCGGTTTCGGCCATGCGCCGGGCAAGGCTTTCGCGAGCATTGCGCGCCGCCCCTTCCACCAGCTCGGCCTTTTCGCCGCGCTGTGGCACTAAAATCTCAACTTTGCGCCCCGCCTTCTGCGTCAAGGCCTCTTGCATCAAATCCTGATTTTCCAAGGGATGCGACAGGATCAGCAATTTGGGCGGATGTTTATTGTCGTAAAACTGCCCAACGAAAGCCTCCAGCACTTCCATTTCATCGGCGCCGGCGCCTGTGCGCGGATAGAAATCCTTGTTGCCCCAATTTTGATTGGCGCGGATGAAAAATACCTGCACACAGGCCTGCCCCTTTTCCATATGCAGGGCGATAATGTCAGCCTCGGCCACGCTGCGCGGGTTGATGCCTTGCACCTGCTGCACTTGGGTTAAGGCGGTGATCCGATCCCGCAACCCCGCCGCGCGTTCATATTCCATATTATCCGATGCCACCTGCATCTGGTCGGCCAGTTCCTTTTGCACCGCGGTTGATTTGCCTTCCAGAAACTGCTCCGCATCGCGCACCAAATCCGCATAATCGGCTTCCGAAATATGCCCTACACACGGCCCCGCACAGCGTTTGATTTGGTATTGCAAACAAGGACGCGTGCGGTTGGCAAAATTCTGGTCTGAACAATCCCGCAGCAAAAACACCTTTTGCAACTGGTTCAGCGTGCGGTTCACCGCGCTGGCACTGGCAAAGGGGCCAAAATAGCTGCCTTTTTCACCCTTGCGCCCACGATGCTTTTTGATTTGGGCAAATTGGTGGGTTTTGGCCAGCAAAATACTGGGAAAGCTTTTGTCATCGCGCAGCAGCACATTAAAATAAGGCTTTAGCTGTTTGATCAGGTTTTGCTCCAGCAGCAAGGCCTCGGTTTCCGTTTTGGTGGTCAGAAACATCATCGAATGGGTCAGGCTAATCATTCGCAAGATACGGTTGGTGTGGCCGTTTGGATTGGCGTAGTTCGATACGCGTTTACGCAAATGCCGCGCCTTGCCCACGTATAAAACCTGCCCGTCAACGCCCAGCATCCGGTAAACCCCCGGGCTGCCGTCAATCAGCTTTAGATAAGAGCGGATCAATTCATGCCCTATTAAAGGCTGCTTTTCCGTTTCTTTGGCTTGATCTGTGCTCATTCAAAATCCTAGGCTGATTCTTTGGCGGGTTAAAACTATTTAAAGTATTTTCAAGCGAAAACTTCTCCACCGTTTCTGTGGATAAGTCTGTTTGTAACTCTGCCTAAGTGGCAAATTATCCTTTGTTTTGGTAGATTTCGCCTAAATGCCCAATTTTTAGGCAATTTTGCAAGCCTTTGATAACAAAGGAAATAATAATTTCCATGTGTCAAACTATTGATTTCATTAACATAATTGTAACTCATTCGTGAGAATTCGCGCCGACGTGCACAACTGTCGCTGATTGACAGATCAGTGCGCTATTCGATCCCGATGATATCAGCCGTTTTCCACGCGAGGCTTTGCCCCCCATCCACACATAATAATTGCCCCGTAACCGCAGGCGAATCCAGAAAATAGCCAAGTGCCGCGGTGATATCAGACGCATTCGCCCCACGCCCCAACGGCACGTTTGCACGTTGATTGTTAAAATGCGCATCCGATTGGCGGTAGCCCTTTATCGTAGGCCCCGGCCCGATGGCATTCACCCGAATATCTGGGGCCAACGATTGCGCAGCCGTCTGGGTAAAGGCCCACAATCCCATTTTCGCGATAGTATAGGTCATAAATTCCGGCGTCGGTTTTTTCACCCGCTGATCCAGCATATTCACCACCAGCGCTTGCGAAAGCGGCTCACCGACCTCATCACGAACGGCTTTGGGCGCTTGCGCGGCAAACTGTTGCGTTAACACAAATGGCGCGCGCAGATTTGATCCGATATGCCGATCCCAACTGTCGCGGGTCGCAGTTTCCAGGTTATCATATTCAAAGATCGAGGCATTGTTGACCAAGCAGGTTAACGCCCCATCCAGTGCCTCGGATGCGCGCGCAATCAGCCCCTGCGCGGCATCCTCATCCAGTAAATCCGCCTGCAACGCCACTGCATTTCGGCCCATGGATTTAATCTGATCCACAACCTGATCCGCCCCATCGCGCGAACTGGCGTAATGCACTGCCACGTCAAATCCACGCCCCGCCAAATACAGCGCCATCGCGCGGCCTAGCCGAATACCGGCCCCTGTCACCAAGGCACGTTTTTCCATAATCACGTCAGCACAACAAAAATATAAGCGGCATACAGCGCTGTTAGCGCAACGCCCCAGATTTTGGTGATGTTCTGTTTGAAAAACACGAACGGCGCCAGCAACGCCGATGAGCCCAACATCACCCAAACATCAAATCGTTGAATACCTTCTGACACCGGAATATCGCCAAACAGGCTGGCAATACCGATGATCGCAAGCAGGTTAAACATGTTCGATCCAATCACATTGCCAAGCGCCACATCGGCCTGATTACGGATCGCCGCCATGATCGTTGTGGCCAATTCGGGCAGTGATGTGCCAACCGCCACCAATGTCAGGCCAATTACCGTTTCGCTGATGCCATAATCCTGTGCGATATGGGTGGCGCCCTCAACCAACAGATTTGCGCCCAGTGGCAGGCCAATCAGCCCAAGCAGCATAAAGCCGATGATTTGCCACCACGGCATATCTGGGTCAGCGCCTTCTAGATCTTCTAAATCATCCGTTTCTTCGGCTTCGGCATCGGCAATTTTGCAAACACGGCGATGACGCCGCGCCTCAAGAAATGAATCCGATAAAACAAACCCAAGCGCTGCCAACAGCACCAAACCATGCACCCATGTTAGCGGGCCAAGGAAACACATGGCCGCAAACAGGATGCTGGCAAACATCATAAACAAATAGCTTTTGCGCGTGTCGCATTCGGATGTATAAAATACGGCCACCATCGCCGGCAGGCCCAAAACCAACAACACATTTGCGGTGTTTGATCCCACCACGTTCCCCATGGCCAGCCCGGGAGAGCCGTCAAAAATCGCTTGGATTGCAATCAACAATTCGGGGGCCGATGTGCCAAAAGCCACAATCGTCAGGCTAACGATCAACGCAGGCACGCCCAACCGTAAGCTTAGGTTCACCGCGCCTTTTACAAGGGAATCGCCCGCCAACAACAAAATCACAAGGCCAAGCCCTGAATATACCCAATCCATCATTTACGTTTTTTCCCGTGTCCACAACCGCACGGGCCACGCCCGATCCGGTATCGCCCACATTTGGGGCATTTCCTGTTCTCGACGTGCTTTTGCCCGGGATAGCGCAAGCGACCAAACATCGCCAATACCAACATCCCGATCAGAAAGAACGTAACCACCTTGATCATAATCTATAGTCCAAATCGCGCGTAGTGCGCACGTTCTTCTATGCCATCCAGCGCGTCATTGACAACATTTGCGCCAAACCGTGATAAAAAAGATTTTTTCACCCCGTAGCGGGCAAATTTCACTTTATCCCCAAAGCGTTCTTTCATCACCGGTTCCATGTGGCCAATACCGTCGATCAACCCCACATCAATCGCCGCCTGCCCGATCCAGATTTCGCCGGTGAACAAATCTTGTTCTGTGTCGAGCTTGCCTGCCCGTCGCGACGTGACTTGCAATTTGAACGATTGATGGATTTGCTCAAGCACCGATTTCAATCGCTTCACATCCGCCGGCTTTTCCGCCTGAAACGGATCCAGCATGGATTTGGATTTCCCGGCCGTATAGATCCTCCGCTCAACTCCGTGCTGATCCATCAGGCCCTTAAATCCGAACCCTGCGGAAATCACTCCGATTGATCCCAGAACCGAGCTTTCATCAGCGAAAATTTCATCCGCTGCCGTTGCCAGCCAATAGCCGCCAGAGGCTGCCACATCTTCGACAAAGGCAAAAACAGGAATGTCCTTTTCTGCCGATAGGCGCCGGATATGCGAGGCAATCAGCGATGATTGCACAGGCGATCCACCCGGGGAATTGATGATCAGGGCCACGGCCTTTGGTTTGCCTTTTTTGAACGCCTTTTCGATAATCGGACGCATGGACGCATCATTCAACGCGCCGCGCCCGCTTGAGGCAATAACGCCGGACAAACGGATAACCGCCACAGTGGGATCGGATTTTAAGAACGGAATATATTTTTTCATATTACGCATGTAAGGGGCGACACTCCGAACAACAAGATGGCACACCAATTCAAGCGACAGTGTTGCATCCCGACTACCGTTTTGAAACACTAAAGCCGCGCCGCCCCCCAACAACGCCCAAACCGGCGCGCTTATCCCGTAAAAGTTGATGCCAGATACGGTGATTAAAAACGTCACCAACGCGGCCTCACGCTCCCCAACATCGGCAAAGGCGGCACACAAACTGTTGCCGATCGTGCCGAGCAAGTCCAAACCCGCCAAAGCGCATATCATCCGCAACACACGGGTTGAATTCGAGGGCGCGTTCAAATTCGATACGCTTTGTCCATTTGATCCGAAACTTGGTTATAAAACCTGCGAAACAAGCGCTTTTTCCACGCCCGAACCGAGGGGGTTTGCCCTTTGGCTGGACCGAAATTTTGCCACGATTTTGAATCCAGGATTCCGGAATAGTAGATTCGTTATAGGTGTATAATCTAAGGTTAATTCAAAGCTCGAAAAAGAAGAAATTAGTTGGCCAGCGCGTTGATTTTCTGTGCCTCTTCTAACAAACGCACCATGGCACAGGTATCAAGATTGCAATACTTCAACAGATCATCGCACAATGTA
>CAMZKY010000302.1 GCA_947311455.1 uncultured Marinosulfonomonas sp.
GATTTTTCTTTCATGGCATCCCGCAACTGCCGGATCGCGCGCTGGTAACGCTTGCGGGCGGCGGCATCGGACAGGCCCAGCTCCACCGCCATTTCCACTTGGGAACACCCTTCAACCGCCACGCGGATTACCAGCTTGGCATCTGCACCGACGAAATGTTGGACCTCGTCAAACAGACGGCCCTGGCTGATCGCCGGGCGATCCGTGAAACCACCTGCTGCAACCTCGTCCGGGTCGATATCGGCATGTTGTGCCTGGCGGTTGGCATCCCGTTGATGCGCCCGCATGATATCGCGCTCAACGTTGCGCAGGATGGTTGCGGCAATCCAGTTGACCCGGTCGAGATCAAGGCAGCGGACGGCTTCGATTGCGCGGGCGAGAATTTCCGAAGGCAGTTCGTCGACGTGACGGACATTTCGCCGTCTTGATCGGCGCAGGATGGCATCCATCCCGGGCCAGAGCGCCAGCAGCGTCATTGTCAGCGCGCAATCTGCGCTCTTGTTTCTGGATTGTGCCGCCATGATCAGGGATGTGAGAATTCGGTTCTTCGCTTCATGGTCGCTCGAGCCGTGGTGAAGGGCATCAAACACGGCTGCCGGATCGCGAAAATGTTCGAGATGTTCATGATCCTGACGGATCGCATCGAATGCGCGCTGAAAACCGAGGGGAGTTGATGATTGCATGAGGTGTTCATGGATTTCGTGCCAGCTGAAGGGCATCGGACGCCTGCCTTGCGGCCGGGCGTCGAGCGCCTCCGGGGTGGCCAGGTCAGGGCGTCGTGCGCCTCTTCAGTTTCGGGGATTTGGGGTTAGCGCCCGGCGGGGGCACTTGCCTGGTTCAACGTTCCGCAACCACGGCAGGTGGCCGTGACCGGAAAGCTGACGAAATATTCGTGCCCGCGAGCAAAACGCAGGTGCATGCGGCCGTCACGGCAAACGCCGAGCAGCTTGTCACAGCGCGTACAGCGCCAATCAGTTGAATGATGGGTGGTTTTACGGGTCGAGCGCGCGAACTGGCGCTGATGGTTGGGAGTCGGCATGGAAATGCTCCTCTGTTGAGTGAGCCTTTCCAATAGCCATCGGTTTTTTAGACCGTCCCCCGTAATTTGTTAGACCGTCATTAGACGGGGCGTGGGATTGAATACGTTTTATACAACGAGACGCCAATATCCTCGCGTCGGACCCTTGCCGATATACTCATCCAAAATACTGCGCCACTGCGGCGGTTTGAATGCTTGCTGCGGGCTTTGAACACCCGTATCTTCGATGAGCACAGCAGTTTTCACATCCGGACTGCCGGACAGATGTGCCGCCACCAGACGTTCAAAAATCCTGATCTGGTTTGCGCCAAGTATGGCCAGCGGTGCTTTGCCCGGAATGCAGAGTGATGCGGATTGGGATTCTGACTTGAGAATGGCAACCGTACTGCCCCCCATTGCAAGATTGCGCCCCGTACTAAAGGTTTGAATGACGGCATCGCGTGACAGCACCTGTTCCTCACCCACTTTCTCAAGATGTGAAAGGATCGGGACCACGACATTGGGCCCAAGGCAGGTAAGGCTTTCGGGACTGGACGATAAAACAACGCCGATACCGGAGGTGTTGCGGGCCCTCAGGAGCTGATCCAGCTTGTTGATGACCGCAGGATCGCCAAGCCGCCGCGCAAAATAAACCGGAGTGCTGGCACCGTCGACACCCATGTCTCCCAACAGAATCAGGTCCTCATCGATAATCTGTGGGCCCTTTTTCGTGAGCAGCGAGCCAACCAGCCGCAGGACAGTCTCCTGAAGCCACTGCCGGTTCAACTGGAAACGCTCCATATCGGCCAGAGGGTATTCGCCGGCATCTTCCCCGAATAGGCCCGTTGCCTTGACCATGCCGGGTGTGGATGACGGATCAATTGCAACCTCACCATCAATATCATCCTCGTCGATCAGCACGATATCTTGGCGATCGCGCCGTTCAAGCAACCCGCCCTCGATCAGCCGGTCCGGATCAAGGCCAAGCCCGCGAAGTTCGCCGCCGGTAATTTCATCATCTTCCCGGTCAAAAAGCTGAACAAGTTGCGGGAACATGGCTCGCAGGTCGCCATTTTCGATTTGCCGGAAGGTATTCAGGATGCCCCATTCACTCAGCAGAGAAGACCCGAGGTTGCGCTCATCGGGGTCCTTGTTGCTCTGCAGATTGCAACTTTTGCTTCCAGATATGGTGATGTTGAGGGTGCGTATTTTTCCATCACCCTCTTTGTTATATTTGACCGCGATATGAATGCGCGAAAACATTCCGGCCCGCTTGATTACGTTGCTCGGCCCCAAATACTTTCTGGCGATCGCATCAATATCATCATCAATGGCTACCTTGAGCGATAGTTTTCGACTCCAGTGCCCAAGGCGAACCTCGACTTCAAGAACTTTAGCTTGGTGGATTTCAAATCCGTCAATACGCGGCACTGGTAAAATCAAGGATCTGCGGAAACGCCCCAGATCATATCGCTTCCAGGTCAGCGGTTTTTGCGAAACATCATGGTTCAGTGCCACCTCGGCAAAAGCCCCGCTTACCTGCCGTCGCACGGCTGGGCTGTCCGCACAAATCTCGATCTGCCGTTTCGCAGGGGTGTAGATCAGCGTTGCCTCGTTCGGCGGCCGGAAATATATCGTCCCCAGCCCACCGTCATCACGGTGATTGCGGACGCTCGAAAGCGGACCCCCATGTCGGACAATCAACATGATTGATTCCGGGTGTGCGTCAGTTTCTGGCAAATCCATCGCGGTGACCGTGCATTTGGTTTTCAACTCGAGAACTTCGGAAATCTTTGTGGCGAGTGCGGCCTTGTCCAACGAAATTGCATCGAAACCGGTGGTATTGCCCAACTCGACTTCAAATGCATCGTACATCTTCCCAAGGTCGCGGTACTGGCGGGCGAAATAGAAGCTTTCCGCATCCTCGAATGCATGGCGCGCATTGATAAACGTCCAGATGCTCCGGCACAGCGGATCAAGCTGATTTTCGTATTCGATAAATTCTTCATTGGACAGGCGTTTTTTGGCAATCGTATCGAGAGACGCGACCCCCTTGCCTTCGGCCAGGTTTCGCACCCGCCCACACCGCCGCTCCGCAGGCGTAAGGTCGTCTTGGTCAAATAGATCGAGGGCTTCAAGAATGCGGTCCCTTGGATCGCCATCAGTTTCGTTTTCCAGAACTTCAACCAAGCCAAAACCCGGCTCACTGTCATTCTCCTGCCCCCGGGCATTGAAAACACCAAGAATCAGGTCGATCGGGGCATCTTCGATCAAACCACGGGCAAAAGGCCCAACAGGAGAAGCTTTTCTCGCCATATCAAATCCTCAATAAATAACGTTCTTGTTTTGTTTTGAATATACAGCCATGGCGAGAGTTTCGAAACCCCGAATTCTGCAATTTTGGTAACATCATCAAATACGGGCCAAGACTTTTCCAAATCTCAATGTCCCGAAGCGGGGCGTGGAGTGGC
>CAMZKY010000303.1 GCA_947311455.1 uncultured Marinosulfonomonas sp.
AAGCGCGCCTATATGCGCAAGCATTGTCCAAGCGTGATGGGCCAATATTGCCGTTAATCACAAAGGCACCAATCGCAGCCGATGTTCTGGTTGAACGGCATGTTTGTATCAACACAACCGCATCTGGCGGGAACGCTGAGTTGTTGGCAACAGCTTCCTAAACTTACAATCAATTCGATTGGCCGTTAAATTTATGTAATTGTTTCCGCGTTTTAACGTAACCTTGTGATTCCATTATTCCGGAATAATGGAATCAGTTAACCGACTGTTTTTCGCCTCCTATACGTAAAAAATATACAGTTATTTTATTGTGAGATTTAAGGAGTCTCTGAACAAATCCCCAAACCCACGGCGATTTTATCCAACGAGGGCTAAACTACTTGACGCCCCTGCCCTAGTGCGCAAACCTGATCATATGTTTCCTATTCGCGATCACAACCCGTCTCAGCGCACACCTTACGTCACCTACGCCTTGATTGCGGTAAATGTGGCGGTGTTTTTATCCTATTGGCCGTTTCTTGAGGGCGGTGAGCTGAACCAGTTCTTTGCCGAATGGGCCATGACCCCACACCGCATCATCAATGGCGCGCAGCTGGAAACCTTGTTTACCTCGATGTTCCTGCATGGCGGGGTCATGCATTTGCTGGGCAATATGCTGTTTCTATGGATTTTCGGCGACAATCTGGAAGACAGGTTTGGCCATGCCTGGTTCTTGGCATTTTATCTGGCCTCTGGCCTTTTGGCCGCTGCTGCTCAAATCCTGATTGATCCGTTTTCCCTCTCGCCGATGGTTGGCGCATCGGGGGCGATTGCCGGCGTGATGGGCGGGTATTTATTGCTGTTCCCAAAAGCCAAAGTAGACATCCTGATCATTTTTATTGTGTTCTTTAAAATATTCCCGATCCCCGCGTGGATCACACTTGGCATCTGGTTCGGATTACAACTATTTAATGGCGTTGCACAATCCGCTGATGGCATCGCCTATATGGCGCATGTCGGCGGGTTTATTGGCGGCTTGGCATTTACCATACCGCTATGGCTGCAACTGGGTGGGCGTGACTTCTGGAAAACAACCGATGGTCGCCCGCCAAACCCCGAAGCAAAATACAAATATGCCCGTTCAAACATTCCCAAAATAAGGCGTAAATAAATGAGTGTTCAAAAACTCACCTGCCATTGCGGCGCTGTTGAATTGGCCGTGACATTGTCTGATGGGCTAAACACCGCGCAGCGCTGCGATTGTTCTTATTGCCGCCGTCGCGGTGCGATTGCCGTTAGTGCAAATCTGGCTGATCTAAAGGTGGTGCGTGGCCAAGATAAACTTACGCTTTACACATGGGGCACCCATACCGCCAAGCACTATTTCTGTTCGGTTTGCGGGATTTACACCCATCATCAACGCCGCTCAAATCCGAATGAATACGGGGTGAATGTGGCCGGGATCGAAGGGATAAACCCGCGTGATCTGGGCAATGTTCCATGGGCCGACGGCATAAACCACCCTGCTGACCAAATATGATCCAAACCTTTTATGTGATCCTGCCGCTGATCCTGATGGTTGCGATAGGCCAAATCGCCACCCGATCTGGCCGTTTTACTAAATCTGACTGGATCGGGATTGAAAAGCTTAGCTTTCAAATCCTGCTGCCTGCGCTTTTAATCAAAGCAATTGTCGGTTCTGATTTATCACTAGAAAAATCAGGTTTCTACGGGCTATCCATTTTGATCGCATTTACAGTGGCAGGTGCGCTGACCATGGCTTTGCGGATGTTGCCAAAATCCAGCCTTGATAACGCCGCCTTATCCTCGCTGTTTCAGGCGGCAACCCGCTGGAATGGATTGATCACCCTAACGATTGCCGATCAGGTGTTCCCCGATAACGGCCTGATTATCGTCACCGTTGCTATGGGGTTGATGATCCCTGTAATCAATATCAGCAATATCATTGCGGTGTCTTCGCTGAATGCGCGCGATTTTTCGGTGATGGCCGTGACAAAAAACATCCTCAAAAACCCGCTTATTATCGGCTGTGCCGTCGGCATCTCACTAAACCTTACCGGCACTCCCCTGCCCGATCCCATTTTACAAACCCTTGATTATATCAGCCGCGGTGCGTTGGCCGTTGGGCTATTGGCCGTGGGCGCAGGGTTTTCGATCCGGCGATTGCTGGTTTTGAACTGGCGGGTTTTGTGGGCAATCAGCATTAAATTTATCGTCGCCCCAATGATCGCATGGATCAGCGCGGCATATTTTGGCCTTGGGCCAGTTGAAACCGTTTGCGCAATTCTGGTGGTCGCCACCCCTACCGCCACCAACGGCTATATCATTGCGCGCCAAATGGGCGGCGATTCCGAACTGTATGCGATCATCCTGAACTGGCAATTGGTAGTTTCCGTTGTCGCCTTTCCGATGATCTTGGCCCTAGCCGTTTAAACCTGTGCAGCCATTTTTCTAGCCTTACAGCTTTGTCCGTCTCGTTTATTACATGTGCCAAAACCTTGCGGCTGAAGGGGGGCAACATCACCGGTATATTGCCGATCCCCTAAACGGCCCACCGCGCGCCCCGTTAACCCGCCAAAGCCGTAAAATTTGCCATACGTTTGCCATACACTTGCCATACGCTTGCCATACGCCTAAAATCACGCCAAAGCCCTTGTTAATAAGGGTTTCCGGCGGGTTAATGGCGTGATGGGGCAAAATCATCTAAATCCGTTAACCCTCTCTCAACCCTTTGCAGGAATCCAACGGTCCTATCCGGGCTGGATGGTGTATTGGCGCGCCTTTTTAAAGCGATTCAATGTGGGTCAGTTGTTTTAAAATCCGGTTTTTCACTGGCGGCAGGATGTTCCCCACCCGCAGCGCAACATCACGCAGCAAACGCGCCGGTGGTGATATATCGGTAAACAGTTTCACCAGTGCATTTGTGCCATGGAACAGCGGTAAAACCACCTTACGATGGGCGGATTCATAGCGTTTTAACCCGGCATCCGCACCAATATCAGAGGCGGATTGCACCGCCAATTTGATTTCATGCGCCAGCAAACGCGCACCGGAAAGGCCCAGATTATACCCGTGCGCCGTAACCGGATGCATCCCGACAGCCGCATCACCAACCAACGCAAAGCGCGTGGTGACAAAGCGTTTCGCCAGCACCCCGACCAAAGGATAAGGATGGCGCGGGCTGCTTAGGCGCATCTGCCCCAAACGCCCCTTGAACCGTTGCTCGATATCAGCTGCGAAATCTGCGTCACTCATTGCCATCACCGCATCGGCACGCGCCGCAGGCAAGGTTACAACCACAGACGACACATTCCCGGCCATCGGAAGGATTGCAAGTGTCTGATCATATTGAAAAAATTCAAACGCGGTGTCTTGGTGGGATTGGGTGTGTTCCATTTCGCAAACGATCACTACGCGGCCGAAATCCAGGCTGTCCGAGGCGATGCCGATTTTGCGGCGGGTTTCAGAAAAACGGCTGTCGGCGGCCACCACAAGTGGCGCATGAAATACACGCCCGTCTTCCAGTGTGACCTGCCCCTTTGAGGTATTGGTTTGCACATCCGAAACGCGGGAATCGCAAAATAGAGTTACATTGGCTTGATCCTTGATCACATTATACGCCGACAGCCGGATCAAATGATTAGGCACAATGCGCCCCAAATAATCTGCCCCTTTAGCCGCAGCAGCATCAAAATGCAGCGCAAACGGCGAGGTGCCGTTCATCACCTTGGCATCGCGAATGGTGCCAACCTGATTATCCGGGATATAATCCCATAACCCCATGTCACGCATCATTTTTTCCGAACTATGGGTCAAGGCAATATCGCGCCCATCTTCGGGGGGATTGGCCAATACGCTTTCGCTTTGGGCCTCAATAATTGCAATGCTCAAATCAACATCGCGCAAGTCGCGCGCCAAGCCAAGGCCAGCAGGCCCCGCACCAATAATTACCAGATCATAGGCCATTTG
>CAMZKY010000304.1 GCA_947311455.1 uncultured Marinosulfonomonas sp.
AAATTCGGGTGATGACTGTGCATGGCGCAAAAGGGCTTGAATCGCCTATCGTTATATTACCTGACACGATGAAAAAACGTTCGTTGGTTAGGGATGAAATTATTTCAACGGATGATGATTTCATCTTCTGGAAAACCAATAAAGCCAATAGCCCACAAGCATCGATGATGGCTGAGGCGGCTTTAAAGCAAAAGCAAGAAGAAGAGCGACTGCGCCTTTTGTATGTGGCGATCACGCGGGCGGAAAAATGGCTGATCGTTTGCGGCGCTGGTGAATGTGGCAAGGATAATGAAAGCTGGTATTCGATTATCAAATCCGGGATGGAGATTTCCAACAGCAACAAAACGGAATTTGGCCTTAGAATTCAATCGGATAACTGGGTCGATGGGGTTGCCGAGAAGCAAAGCCAAACCATCGCAGCCACAACAATATTACCTGATTGGGCATTGTGTGATGTATCGCCTCCCGCTTCTGTTCAAGCGGCGCTTTCGCCTTCCGGGTTGGGGGGGGCTAAGGCGTTAGCGGGTGAAACAGATGCTGATTGCGATTCTCTCGTGTATGGCACCGCAGTGCATCTATTGCTGGAAATATTGCCAGATATCGAACCAAAACAATGGGAAAGCGCAGCGCGCGATTTACTGGGTAACACCGAAGGGATTGATTTTAACGATGTATATGCCGAAGCGACAGGCGTTTTAAATCATGACGATTTCAGGTTTATTTTCCAAGGTAATTCCCTGGCGGAAGTTCCCGTTTCTGCAACAATACCTGCACTAAACGACGCGCGCATTCATGGCGCGATTGACCGTTTGGTTATTGGTGACACATCCGTTTTGGCGATCGATTACAAAACCAACACCATTGTGCCAACTCACCCAAGCGAGACACCCGAAGGCGTCTTGCGCCAGCTCGGTGCATATTACCAAGCATTAAAACAAATCTACCCCGACAAAAACATTGAAACCGCAATTTTATGGACAAAAAACAAGACGTTAGTGAAACTTGATCACGGTCTAGTGGCTGCGGCTCTGCGACACACTTCGCTGCCTTGACGTTCCCCCCTAGGCTACTTAAGTTTGGGGTAACTTACTTAATCTAGGAGATATCCCGTGGCAACTTCCCCCGTAACAGACGCAACCTTTGACGCCGAAGTCTTGAAATCGGACGTTCCTGTCGTTGTAGATTTTTGGGCTGAATGGTGTGGCCCCTGCAAACAAATCGGCCCCGCATTAGAAGAGCTTTCAGCTGATTATGAAGGCAAAGTCAAAATCGTGAAACTAAACGTCGATGAAAACGCTAACACCCCCGCACAAATGGGTGTTCGTGGTATTCCGACACTGTTTATTTTCAAAGATGGCCAAGTGGTTTCCAACAAAGTTGGCGCCGCACCCAAGGCTGCGTTGAAAAGCTGGATCGACGAATCCATCTAGAGCAAAATTAACCAATTCATGAAAGCCCCGTCTGAAAAGGCGGGGTTTTTGCGTTTGGGGCTGAATACCCTTTATTAACAAGGGGATTTTGCAAAAACTGCTGTATGGCATACGTATGGCAAGTGTATGGCAAACGTATGGCAAATTTTCTGGCAACCGTCGGGTTAACGCACCGCTCGGTGATTTTGTTAAGGAATTGCCGTGGCTATAGATTCCAGCCAAGCTTAATAAAGCTGTCTTTGATTTGGGTTTTCACGTCGGATTTGCCTGCATTTATCGACATGATGTTCAGCTTCCAGAACAGATATTTTTCAAAATCGAGCGACGTAGATTTTGCAAAGTGAAACGCCTGTTCCACCCCATCCCGCCAAACGTTTCCGGCGATATGATGAAAATCACTTTGGCCAAACAAAACGGTGGGCTTGTTTAGAAAATACCCATGAAAGGCAACGCCGGAATTTTGCGAAACGACCATTTCGCAATTTTGCAAAAGGGCGGTGCTGCCGTGCTGTGATAGCTGAAATCGGGGGGTTGAGCTGATGATCTCTTCAAGCCCCGCTCGTTCGTCTGATGTGTAGGTTTCGGTTGGATGCAGGGTGGCGATGACGTTGTGATCCGGCATCTGTGTCAGTGTGGATTTGATCATTTCCATCGGCGACATGGATTGAAAGCTGCGATGCTGAAGAAGCCGGCCTTGCAACGGGATAAAGACAAAGTTTTTGTATTGGACGGATTCGGATTGTGGGAACAGCTGCTTGCGCCAATAAGAGGCCAGTTGCGCGGCTTTTCCTGCGTCAATTTCATTAGGATCAAACGCGGTTTTCGCGACCTCCCATTCCCACCGTTTTCCTGATTTTTCGATCTGCCAAAACGGATACAGATACACTTTGCGAAAGGTCAGGGCGCGATCGTGAAATGGGTCTTTCATGTGAAATAGCGAATAACCATTGCGCGCAGCGGATTTCAAAAGCTCGGTTTCTTTTTCGGCACGGTATTCCACGCGATAGCCATGATCTTGCATCACCTCCTGCATCAGGTGGATAAATCGCATCTTTCCGGCGCGGGCGGGTTCCAGCGCACCTTGATGTAGATATATTCGCAAAATTTTGGCGGTTTTCATTGCTTGCCTCTTTTAGTGAATACAAGGCTTGTTTCACGTCGATCTGATGTTCATATAGGATCAAACACAAGGAGATCACAATGTCTGACAACAGTTTCCCGGGTTGGCATGGAACCACAATTATCGGCGTTAAGAAAGACAGCGAAGTTGTGATCGCTGGTGATGGTCAGGTTAGCCTTGGCCAAACTGTGATCAAAGGCAGCGCCAAAAAGGTGCGGCGCATTTCGCCGGGTGGCTATGACGTGCTGGTTGGATTTGCCGGATCAACAGCGGATGCGTTTACATTGCTTGAGCGGCTAGAGGCCAAACTTGAGGCAACACCGGGCCAATTGATGCGCGCCTCTGTTGAATTGGCCAAGGATTGGCGCACGGATAAATATTTGCAAAAGCTAGAAGCAATGCTGATTGTTACGGACGGCGAAGATGTTTTTGTTATCACCGGTGCGGGCGATGTTTTATCCCCCGAGCATGATGTTACCGCGATTGGATCGGGCGGGAATTACGCACTAGCCGCCGCGCGCGCGATGATGGACAGCAAATTATCCGCCGAAAAAATCGCCCGCAAAGCGATGGCAATTGCATCTGACATTTGTGTTTACACAAATGGAAACCTAACGGTTGAAACCATTAAAAAGGCCAAATCATAATGACTGATTTAACACCCCGCGAAATCGTTTCCGAACTTGATCGGTTTATCATTGGCCAGAATGACGCCAAGCGCGCCGTTGCTGTGGCCCTTCGCAATCGCTGGCGCCGCAAACAGCTGGGTGATGATCTGCGCAACGAGGTTTACCCCAAAAATATCCTGATGATCGGGCCAACGGGCGTGGGGAAAACCGAAATCAGCCGCCGTTTGGCCACACTGGCGCAAGCGCCGTTTATCAAGGTAGAAGCCACCAAATTTACCGAGGTTGGATATGTTGGCCGCGACGTAGAGCAGATCATCCGCGATCTGGTGGACAGCGCAATCAATCTGACCCGCGAAAAAATGCGCAAAGATGTGGAAAATAGTGCCAAACAAAGCGCAGAAGACCGCGTTTTGGATGCCATCGCCGGCACAGATGCCCGCGAAAGCACCCGAGAAATGTTTCGCAAAAAACTGCGTAATGGTGAATTGGACGATAAGGAAATCGAGCTGGATCTTGAAGATACCTCCAATCCTATGTCGATGTTTGAAATTCCGGGGCAACCCGGGCAAAGCATGGGCATGATGAATATTGGCGAAATGTTTGGCAAGGCAATGGGTGGGCGCACCACACGGCGCAAACTTACGGTCGCGGAAAGCTATGAAGTGCTGATTGGGGAAGAAGCTGATAAATTGTTGGATGCTGAAACCGTGGCCAAGGCCGCACTGGACGAGGTACAGGAAAACGGGATCGTTTTTATTGATGAGATCGACAAAGTTTGTGCCCGTTCCGACGCCCGTGGCGGTGATGTCAGCCGCGAAGGTGTGCAGCGCGATTTACTGCCGTTGATTGAAGGCACTGTGGTTTCGACGAAACACGGCCCCGTAAAGACAGATCATATCCTGTTTATTGCCTCGGGTGCGTTTCACGTTGCCAAACCATCGGATT
>CAMZKY010000305.1 GCA_947311455.1 uncultured Marinosulfonomonas sp.
CCGAAAAGCAAATCAAACGGCGAGGCAAAGGATACAATATGACCAACCCAATTCGCGTTGTGATCGTTGATGATCATCAAATGGTTGCTGAAGGGATCGAGGCCATTCTTGAGACCTATGATGATATCAAAGTTGTTGCCACGCTTTCAAATGCGCAAGCCATCATTGATCAGATCGAAATATTGAGGCCCGATGTCGTGTTGCTTGATCTGAATATGCCCGACATGAACGGCTTATCAACCACCGAGCATTTGCTGGAAAAGCACCCGAAAACACGGATTTTAATTCTGTCGATGCACGACACCCCCGAATACATCCAAACCGCCCTTAGTTATGGTGCGGTGGGATATATTCTAAAAGACGTTCCCACCGAAGAAATCAAAACCGCCATTGATACGGTGCTTCAGGGAAAACAGTATTTATGCACCGGTGCCAATGCCGCCCTTGCCCCCAAAACCAAAGATGGGCGCGAAACCCTGACCAGCCGCGAACAAACGGTGCTTCTGGAACTGGCGCAGGGCCGCTCTAACAAGGAAGTGGCGATCAAACTGGAAATTTCAGTGCGCACCGTTGAAACCCACCGCAAAAACATCAAACGCAAGCTGGGGATTTCCACAACCGCGGGCCTGACACGCTATGCAATGGAGCATGGCGTGCTGCAAGGCACGGGTGTTCAACTGTGAAACTGCCCCAACACATCCGGAATTACGATTAATTCCGAGATATCCTCGTTTTTAGCAACAATAAAACTATAATCGCGGCGTTAACGTCACATTATTCTTTCATTTGCCTGTTGACGACCCTGTTCAGCACTTTTAAGGTCTTCTCAGATTTAAAGGGGCTTTGGATAATGGATATCCTTCTTGTCATTGTGAAAAATGCGCGCATGGGCTGGTAACAGCTACCTGATTGGTAAAACATGCGCCCCCGAATTTCGGGGGTTTTTTTATGGCCAGGGCTAACACGTAGACGATAAACTTGGACGGAGAGACATACGATGGAACGTCAAATGAGCGGCGCAAAAATGATCATTCAAGCTTTGAAGGATCAAGATGTAGAAGTGGTGTTCGGATACCCCGGCGGCGCTGTGCTGCCGATTTATGACGAAATTTTCCTCCAAAACGACATCCGGCATATTCTGGTGCGCCACGAACAAGGCGCGCTGCATGCCGCCGAAGGCTATGCGCGTTCAACCGGAAAGCCCGGCGTGGTGCTGGTAACCTCCGGACCCGGCGCAACAAATGCAGTAACCGGCCTAACCGATGCGCTTCTGGATAGCATTCCGCTGGTGGTTCTCACCGGACAGGTGCCCACCTTTATGATCGGCAACGATGCCTTTCAGGAGGCCGACACCGTAGGCATCACCCGCCCCTGCACCAAACATAACTGGTTGGTCAAAGACACCAATGATCTAGCCGCCACAATCCACGAAGGCTTTCACATCGCCACATCCGGCCGCCCTGGCCCCGTGTTGATTGATATTCCAAAAGATGTGCAATTTGCCGACGGCACATATACACCGCCAACAGATATGGCCAAAAACCGCTATAACCCTGTTGTCAAAGGCGATATCGAAAAGATCACTGCCCTTGCCGAATTGATCGAACGTGCCGAAAAGCCGATTTTTTATACCGGCGGCGGCGTGATTAATTCCGGCGTTGGGGCCAGCCAACTGCTGCGTGAACTGACCGACGCCACCGGTATTCCGATCACCTCGACCCTGATGGGGCTTGGTGCTTACCCCGCCTCGGGCGAAAACTGGCTGGGAATGTTGGGGATGCACGGATTGTATGAGGCCAATATGGCCATGCACGGTTCTGACCTGATTATCTGTGTGGGCGCGCGCTTTGACGACCGGATCACAGGCCGTGTCGAGGATTTTGCACCGGACGCCAACATCGTGCATATTGATATTGACCCCTCGTCAATCAACAAAATCATCCCCGCCGATCTGGCGATCATCGGCGATGTCGGTCATGTATTGGAAGATTTGCTGAAAGTGTGGAAATCACGCGGTCGCAAAACCAACAAACCTGCTCTGAAAAAATGGTGGGGTCAGATTGATGAATGGAAAGCGCGCAAGTGCCTAGCCTATACGCAAAAAGGCAAAATCATCAAACCGCAATACGCGCTTGAACGTCTGCAGGCCCTGACACAAGACATGGATCGCTACATCACCACCGAGGTCGGGCAACATCAAATGTGGGCCGCGCAATATCTGAAATTTGACGAACCGAATCGTTTGATGACGTCTGGTGGCCTTGGCACGATGGGCTATGGCACGCCGTCGTCAATGGGGGTGCAAATGGCCCATCCCGACAGTTTGGTGATTAACATCGCCGGCGAAGGATCGTGGTTGATGAATATGCAGGAAATGGGCACCGCCATGCAATACCGCCTGCGCACCAAACAATTCATTCTGAATAATGAACGCCTAGGCATGGTGCGCCAGTGGCAGGAATTGTTGCACAACGAACGCTATTCCGAAACATGGCAGGAGGCCCTGCCCGATTTTGTCAAGCTGGCCGATGCGTTTGGCTGCAAAGGTATTCGGGTCTCCGACCCAGATGATCTGGACGATGCGATCAAAGACATGCTGGCCTATGACGGGCCGGTGATCTTTGATTGTCTGGTGGAAAAACATGAAAACTGTTTCCCGATGATCCCGTCAGGTGCCCCGCATAATGAAATGCTGATGGGGGATGCAAACACGCAGGATGCTATCGGTGATAGCGGTGCGGTATTGGTTTAAGAAAGGTCTGTAAATGTCTGTTTTAAATATCAAAAAAGGATCATCTGCCCATTCCGCATATGACCTGAAAGATCCAAACTCAATGGTAATTGAATCCCACACGTTAACCATCCTCGTCGATAACGAGGCCGGTGTTCTTGCCCGTGTGATCGGCCTGTTTTCAGGGCGTGGGTATAACATCGAAAGCCTGACTGTGGCCGAGATTAATGGGGAATATCATCAATCTCGCATTACCATTGTCACCACCGGCACACCGCAAGTGATCGAACAAATCAAGGCACAGCTGGGCCGGATTATTCCGGTGCATAAGGTGCATGATTTAACCGTCGAAGGCCCCTATGTGGAGCGTGAACTAGCGATGTTCAAAGTATCCGGCACGGGTGACCAACGGGTCGAAGCCTTGCGTCTGGCCGATATTTTCCGCGCCAATGTTGTGGATAGCACACTGGAAAGCTTTGTCTTTGAAATGACAGGCAAGTCAGAAAAAATCGACGCCTTTGCCGAATTGATGCGGCCTTTAGGATTGCAGGAAACGGCCCGGACCGGCGTTGCGGCAATGGCACGTGGAGCCTGATTTTAACTATGTGAGTTTCTTATGAAAACCATATGACTCACGTATGACAACTTACGGATTTGAAATCGGGCTTTGCGGCCCGATTTTTTTTGTTTGCCACCCAAATATCCGCCCTGAAAACTGCATTTTAATTGTCCTACTGTCCTAGGAGCGTAGGACAATTAAAATGGCGAAACCCCAAAAGAAAAGGGAAGCCGAGGGTTCCCCCAAAGACTTCCCAGTTTCGCTGATCAAGCTCATCATTTTACCGCTCGGACTGATTTGTGCCTGCGGCTTGATCTGCGTCGGGGGCGAGCGCACCCGCCCCGGAACTGTTTTGGGTAAAAACTCTAGCTACATCCAGACGTTCCACCACAGGTATTGCATTTCATACAAGTACCGTTGCGCACCAAAGTATAGTTTCCGCAATCGTTACACGGATCCCCCTCATAGCCCTGCATTTTGGCTTTGACGATCGGATCCATTTGCCCACCATTTGATGAAACGATGGTGTTCAACACATCTTCCGGATCAACATCGGGGTCAAGCGCGACAACAGCGCTTTGCAGATCAATGCCCCCCTGCAAAACTGTCAAATGCTCCGGCACGCGCTTGCGCAAATATCCGGTTGAGGAAATCTGTTTCAACACTTCAAGCGATTTACTGGCGGCAGTTTTGCTAACCTCGGTCACGTTGGACATGCCTTCGTCAACGCCACGGCCAAGATCATCAAAGCTTGCGCCTTGCGGCTCCACATGGGCCAAATCCGAACGATCCAGATACGACACAGCCAATTCCCGGAAGATGTAATCCAGAATAGACGTAGCATTTTTGATGCTGTCATTGCCGGACACCAATCCAGCCGGTTCAAACTTGGTAAATGTGAACGCATCAACAAATTCTTCCAGCGGCACGCCGTATTGCAAGCCCACAGACACGGCGATGGCAAAATTGTTCATCATTGCGCGAAAGCCTGCGCCCTCTTTGTGCATGTCGATGAAAATTTCGCCCAGTTCGCCGCCCTCATATTCGCCCGTGCGCAGATACACCTTATGACCTCCAACAACCGCCTTTTGCGTATAGCCCTTGCGGCGCGATGGCAGTTTTTCGCGATTGCTGCGGACGATTTCTTTGATCACAACTTTTTCGATGATCTTTTCGGCCAGAACCACCGCTTTTTCCTGCTGGCTGCCAGCGGCCAGAATTTCTTCGGCCTCCTCATCATCTTCTACCAATGACGCAGTCAATGGTTGGCTTAGTTTTGATCCATCACGATAAAGCGCGTTTGCCTTAACCCCAAGTGACCAGCTAAGCTCATATGCTTTTTGGCAATCTTCAATGCTGGCATCATTGGCCATATTAATGGTTTTGCTGATTGCCCCCGAAATAAACGATTGTGCGGCGGCCATCATGGTAATGTGGCTTTCCACCGGCAAATAGCGTTTGCCGATTTTCCCGCAAGTGTTGGCGCAATCAAAAATCCCGTAATGTTCGGGCTTAAGATGGGGCGCACCTTCGAGCGTCATGGTGCCGCAAACGTGGTTGTTACAGGCCTCGATATCGCCGTGAGTAAACCCGAGGTGACGCAACAGATTAAAGGCCGGATCGTTCAGTTTACTGACCGGAATACCCAGCGTTTTGGTGCAAAACTCTTCGCCCAATGTCCATTGGTTAAACACAAATTTGATATCAAAGGCCGATGGCAAAGCCTCTTCGATCTTTTCGATTTCGTTTGCGCCAAAACCATGCCCGATTAATGATGTATGGTTAATGCGTGGCGCATTCCCGATGGTGCCGTGGCCCACCGCATAACTGACAATTTCTTCAATCTGTGCCGCACCATACCCCTGTTTTTCAAGCGCTGCTGGCACCGAGCGATTGATGATCTTGAAATACCCGCCACCGGCAAGTTTTTTAAATTTCACCAAAGCAAAATCAGGCTCGATTCCTGTGGTATCGCAATCCATCACCAGCCCAATGGTGCCGGTTGGTGCGATTACGGAAACCTGTGCATTTCTATAACCGTGTTTTTCACCCAGCAACAGCGCCTCGTCCCATGCGGATTTGGCCAGTTGGATTAGATTTTGATCGGGGCAATTCGCTTGATCCAATGGAACAGGATTGACCTCCAAGCCTTTGTAACCATTGGAATTACCGTATGCGGCATGGCGGTGATTGCGGATCACCCGCAGCATATGATCCGCGTTGCGGGTATAGCCGTCAAACGGGCCAAGCTCACCGGCGATTTCGGCGGATGTGGCATAAGACACGCCCGTCATAATCGCTGTCAGCGCAGCACCAAGGGCGCGGCCCTCATTGCTGTCATAGGAATGCCCCATGTTCATCAACAAACCGCCGATATTGGCATAACCAAGGCCAAGGGTACGGAAATCATAGGACAGTTGGGCAATTTCTTTTGAGGGAAATTGCGCCATCATCACGCTGATTTCCAGGGTCAGTGTCCATAAACGGGTGGCGTGGATGTAATCCTCGGCTTGGAACACCCCGTCCTTAAGGAAGGTTAACAGGTTCATTGAGGCCAGGTTACAGGCGGTATCGTCAAGGAACATATATTCGGAGCATGGGTTTGATCCACGGATCGCGCCGTCTTCGGGGCATGTGTGCCATGCATTAATTGTGTCGTGAAACTGAATGCCCGGATCGGCGCAAGCCCAAGCGGCATGGCCCACCTGTTCCCACAAATCGCGGGCGCGGATGGTTTTGGAAACCTTGCCGTCGGTGCGATTGATCAGGTTCCAATCGGTGTCATCCTTGACGGCCTTAAGGAACGCATCAGTGACGCGGATTGAATTGTTGGAGTTTTGGCCGGAAACAGAACTATAGGCCTCGGAATCCCAATCGGTGTCATAGGTGGGGAATTCGATGCTGGTATAGCCCTGACGCGCGTAATCCAGAACCCGTTTCACATAGGTTTCGGGAATGGCGCGTTTTTTGGCGATACGCACGGCAGATTTCAAAGTGTCGTTCACTTTGGGATCATAGGCGTCTTCGGCCTTGCCATCCCATGTTTTGATCGCAGCAAAAATGTCGTTCAGGCATTCTTCGTGCATTTTGGAGCCCGCAACGATCGAGGCTACCTTTTGCTCCTCTAACACCTTCCAGTTGATAAATTCTTCGATGTCGGGGTGATCCGCATCAATAATCACCATCTTCGCCGCACGGCGCGTGGTGCCGCCGGATTTAATCGCCCCTGCGGCGCGATCTCCGATCTTTAGGAAGCCCATTAGCCCCGAAGAGCTTCCTCCGCCTGACAGGCTCTCGCCTGAGGCCCTGAGGGACGAGAAATTGGTGCCGGTGCCAGACCCGTATTTAAACAAGCGCGCTTCGCGCACCCACAGATCCATGATGCCGCCCTCGGACACCAGATCATCTTTGACAGATTGAATGAAACAGGCGTGCGGTTGGGGGTGTTCATAGGCAGAATCGGATTTGGTTAGCTTGCCGGTGGCGGCATCCACATAGAAATGCCCCTGCCCCGGCCCATCGATTCCATAGGCCCAATGCAGACCGGTGTTAAACCATTGCGGGCTGTTTGGTGCGGCGCGTTGGGTGGCCAGCATATGGCGCATTTCATCGTAATAGCTTTGCGCATCAGCTTCGGTGGTAAAATACCCGCCTTTCCAGCCCCAATACGTCCAAGCACCTGCAAGACGGTTGAACACTTGTTTTGCAGATGTTTCGCCGCCGAAACGATCCTCTTCAGGTAAATCGTTCAGGGCTTTGTCATCCGGGACGGAACGCCACAAGAATTCCGGTACATTTTTCTCGCGGATTTTTTTTACGCGGGCAGGAATGCCGGCTTTGCGGAAATATTTTTGTGCAATCACATCAGAGGCAACTTGGCTCCAGCTACGCGGCACTTCGCATTCATCCAGGCGAAAAACAATTGTACCGTCCGGATTACGAATTTCAGACGACGTCGTAACAAATTCAATATCGCCATAAGCGCCGGAATCGGAAGTGGTGAAATTTCGCTCGATTTTCATGTGCTGTCTGCCTCATCATAAACAATTTACTATGGTTTGCGCCCTCTAAGAAGAAGCCCTTAACCAGTATTCAATCAGCAAGTAAGACACGGAAAAACAACGTCAAAAACGGTTTGCACACACATGCATCGTAAAATCAGTATCTTTTGTTCCGGCGCCCTGATCAACACAATATGTAGCGTTGGATCAGCTGACCTGTACTATGTGTCGTATCAAGGTGGTTGGGGTCAATCAATTTATTGTAAAAATAATTGATAATTTTCGTTGACGATCATTCAGGATTCTGCACGCCAAAACACTCAAATGATTCATCCACAGAGTTATAAACAGGCCACACCCTGAAGTTGAATAACGTCAGTTAACCCGTTTTGGAAAAAAATCGTTCTATTCGGCAGGTTTGGGGAAACCTTTTAAAAGGATGGTTGAAGATTAACAGTTCTTAATATTTTATTAACGCGCATTTACAACGTACACGCGAATTTTTTCTACCCACACCCGACGTGATGCAAATTATCTACACTTGATATGGATTTGAAAGTGGTCGGGACGGCAAGATTCGAACTTGCGGCCTACGGTACCCAAAACCGTCGCGCTACCAGGCTGCGCTACGCCCCGAACGCTGTCTCTCTAACCAGCGGCGCGCGTAATGAAAAGCCCAAATTGCATAGATTTAGATTTTTTTTACAGTTTATGGATCACAAGGCCAAATGGCCGTGGTTTGATTGATCATCGGGTGGCGAATTTGATCACCCACAGCGATTCCCGTTTCGGCGATCAGCCCGCCATTCACCTCGAGAATCAGTTTTACACCCTGCCCACCATCTATTTGGCTTTCATCCAGCGGACGGGCATTGGCAGCGAGCGTTTTGATTCGCCCCTGTTCATCGATAAATATCATATCCAGTGAAATCAGCGTGTTCTTCATCCAGAACACTGCATGCCGAGGTGTCTTATATACAAAGAGCATACCTGCATCGCGTTCAAGGTGGCGACGAAACATCAGCCCTTTGGCTTGTTTGCGGCTTGTGTCGGCAATTTCGATTGAAAAATTTGTGCTGCCCCAATCTCCACGCACATCTATGCGATCAACTGAACAGGCGGCAGATGCACCGTTGACGCCAGCAAACAACAAAATAATGCCTGCTGAAATTGTTTTTAGTGCGTTTGGCTTCACGTGCGATCCCGTGCAATAGAATCCCATGCCGCAACAATTGTCGCCATGCGCCCGCGTTCCCCATCAATTGCTTTGATGGCGATGGCTTCCCCTGGCTGCAAATCGGACAAGCCAGACCGGAGCAAAATTTCGACATGCACAAAAACATCTTCGGAGTTCCCGAATATATTTACAAAACCGAACCCCTTGGCTTTATCAAACCATTTCACCCGCGCCGGCTCAAATTCGCCCAGATCGGTATCTACATCCAGATAAAAAGCAGAATCTTCATCATGTTCGGAGGCTTTAGAAATTGGCGGTATGATACTTAATATCTCGACAGCCTGAATGCCACGCTCAGTTTCTTGGACAATTATTTCAATTTCAGCAGAATCCGCAACCGAGCTTTGACCGAAATTTCGCAAAACATTTGCATGCAGCAAAACATCACGGTCATTTTCTTCGGTAACAACAAATCCGAACCCTTTCACAGGATCAAACCATTTTACCAATCCCTTTACGACGATAGCGCCTTCATCATGAGTTTCGTCGTTCATCTTTTATTTCTCATCATTTTGTCCAGCTTTCCAAAGGCACATTACCAATGGGCTAAGCGTTTCTAGATCACATTTAACTCAATGAAAACCACTTACAAAACTAAAGTATTTCCGAGGTCTGGCTGTGCCCCTAGGGGTAAAGGCGCTCCACAACCCACGAGGTGTCGATTTTCTCTCTTGTCCAACGGAATCTATCATGTAGCCGAAAGGCCCCATCTGCCCAAAACTCGATTTCTAAAGGGGTTATGCGATACCCCCCCCAATTGGGCGGGCGTTTGGGTGAAAGGCCATTTGTTGCCGTCACTTTAGCCACCTTTGCAACCAAAGCGGCACGGGATGCCAGTGGGCGGGATTGCTTTGAAGCGATCGCACCGAACCGACTTTGCAAAGATCGGCTACCAAAATAGGCATCAGACTGAGAATCACTAACCTTGTCGATGATCCCACGCACGCGGATTTGGCGGCGCAATGATTTCCAATGCAACACAAAACTGGCCTTGCTCGAGGTTTCAATTTCTTGACCTTTGGCACTTTCGTAATTTGTGTAAAAAACAAATCCGTCCGGCTCAATTTCTTTTAACAAAACCATACGAACATTGGGCATTCCATCACGATCAACCGTTGCTAGCGCAATGGCATTCGGATCATTGGGTTCCGTCACTTCAGCTTCGCTCAGCCAATGCTGTGCAAGCAAAAAAGGGTTTTCCCCCGCAAACTTACCTGTTCTGTTAGCCATTTCGACTCCCTATTCTTGCTTCGTAATATATAAACGCCATAAATTGCAATAACTTAGACAAATGTCTTTCTAGAATCCTTATGTCCGGCTTGAAGCCTTAAAGACAATCACCTAAACAATCCTTTATTCAAGGTGTTTGGCGAGGGGCGAATGATGTCATCTAATTTAATGCAAGGAAAGCGCGGCCTCATTATGGGGCTGGCCAACGATAAATCTATCGCATGGGGGATTGCCAAAGCGCTGGCAGACGCAGGTGCCGAATTGGCGTTTTCCTATGTGGGGGATGCGTTCAAGAAACGGGTCGAACCATTAGCAGCCAAATTGGGCACGAAAATTTTGTTTGATTGTGATGTTTCGGATGATGCGTCACTTGATCGAATGTTCGCCGAACTAAAAGAAACCTGGGGCACGATTGATTTTATCGTTCATGCAATCGGCTTTTCGGACAAAGCCGAATTGCGTGGCCGTTATGTGGATACGTCGGCAGGCAATTTTCGCATGACAATGGATATTTCTGTTTATTCATTCACCGCTGTTGCACAGCGCGCAGAAAAGCTGATGCCAAACGGTGGCTCAATGCTGACGCTGACATATTATGGCGCCGAGCAGGTCATGCCACATTACAATGTTATGGGGGTGGCCAAAGCCGCGCTTGAAGCATCGGTTAAATATCTGGCCGAAGATCTGGGCAAAGATAATATTCGCGTCAATGCGATTTCGGCGGGGCCTATTAAAACCCTTGCTGCCAGCGGTATTGGCGATTTCCGCTATATTATGAAATGGAGCGAGCTGAATGCACCGC
Source organism: uncultured Marinosulfonomonas sp. (assembly GCA_947311455.1). Classification (GTDB taxonomy): domain Bacteria; phylum Pseudomonadota; class Alphaproteobacteria; order Rhodobacterales; family Rhodobacteraceae; genus Profundibacter. The sequence continues at coordinate 10,561 of CAMZKY010000305.1, forward strand.
TGCGGCGCAATGTAACGCAGGACGAAGTCGGCAAATCCGCGCTGTATCTGCTGTCTGATCTGGGATCGGGCGTGACGGGTGAAAATCTACATGTTGATGCGGGCTATCATGTGGTGGGAATGAAAGCTGTAGATGCACCAGACATTGACGTCGTGACGGGACGTAAATAAATGGCTGCAAGTGCTTTCTTTACCATTTTCTTACTGCACCTTATGGCGGCGGTCAGCCCGGGCCCGTCTGTATTAATGGCCGCCCGTATCGGGGTCACAGAGGGCTTTCTTGCGGGTGTCGCAGTGGCGGTGGGGATTGGTGTTGGCGGCGTGGTCTGGGCTATGGCGGCGCTGTTCGGGTTGGCACTCCTGTTTGAATATGCCCCGATTTTGTTGACGTCTTTTAAAATTGGCGGCGGGCTGTTTTTGTTGTATATGGCCTATAAGCTGTGGAAAAATGCAGATCAGCCTTTGGAAACCACGTCCGCAGGCACCCTGCCCCGCAGCTTGCCGAGTGCGTTTCTGCTGGGCTTGGTTACACAGGTGTCCAACCCGAAGCCTGCGATTTTATTTGCCGCCATTTTTGTAGGTGCCGTTCCGGAATCTGCAGGGTGGCTTACCTATATCGCCATATTGGCCATGGTATTTGTAAATGAAACCTTGTGGAATACATTGGTTTCCCGCATCTTTTCCATGAAAAAAACACGCGCGACCTATCTAGGCCTGAAAAGCTTGATAGATCGCATGTTTGGCGGCCTTCTGGCGGCCTTGGGGATTAAAATAGCTATTACATAGCAAAGGAATACGAATATGACCGATCGTCTACCACATGAAAAAGGCTTTCATATTAGCTGGGATCAAATTCATCGTGATAGCCGCGCGCTGGCATGGCGGCTGGACGGGAAAGGCCCCGATGACGGCACATGGAAGGCGATTGTGGCCATCACCCGTGGCGGCATGGCCCCGGCAATGATTATCGCGCGCGAACTGGATATCCGTACCGTGGATACCATCAGCATCAAATCCTATGATCACCAGAAACGATCCGAGGCCAAAGTTCTTAAGGCGCCGAATGCCGATATGATGGGCGACGGCACCGGCATTCTGATCATTGATGATCTGGTCGACACTGGCAAAACCCTGGAAGTGGTCAAGGAGCTGTATCCCAACGCCCACATCGCCACTGTTTACGCCAAACCCAAAGGCCGCCCGATGGTGAACAGCTTTATCACCGAAGTGTCGCAAGATACGTGGATTTTCTTTCCGTGGGATATGGCCTTGCAATATGTTCAGCCTTACCGCGGCAACGACTAACCGAAAATGACCACCCCGACCAATCCAGACTTTGCCCGCACCGTTCGCCCTCCGGTGATGGAAGCGCGGCGCTGGCTTGACGGGGTTACATTTTCAACCGACCAACCTTTGATCAATGTGTCCCAAGCGGCCCCTGTGCAGGCCCCGCCACTTGGATTGCGGCAGGCATTGGCTGATGCCGCCCTGAATGAAGATGCCGCGCACCTCTATGGGCCGGTGTTGGGCATGCCCGAATTGCGGGGCGAAATTGCAGCGCGGTGGTCGACGGCGTATCAGGGGCATATCAAACCGGATCAGGTTGCAATCACCGCCGGATGTAATCAGGCATTTTGCGCCGCGATTGCGACGCTCGCACAAAAAGAAGATGAAGTAATCCTTCCAACCCCATGGTATTTCAATCATAAAATGTTTCTTGATATGCAGGGGATTGCGGCAATTCCTTTGCAAACCGGTGCAGATATGCTACCAAATCCGCAACACGCTGCCGATCTGATCACCGATAAAACCCGCGCGATTGTGTTGGTCACACCCAATAATCCGGCGGGCGTTGAATACCCCGCCGCGTTGGTTCGGGCGTTTTATACGCTGGCAAAATCCCGTGGGCTTGCCTTGATTGTGGATGAAACCTACCGCGATTTCGATAGCAGGACAGGCCCGCCGCATGATCTTTTCGGGGATAAGAATTGGCATCAAACCCTGATTCAGCTCTATTCCTTTTCAAAGGCCTTTCGCCTAACAGGCCACCGTGTTGGCGCGTTGATCGCCGGTGAAGACCGGATGATTGAAATTGAAAAATACCTCGACACCACCGCCATCTGTCCAAATCAGCTGGGGCAACGCGGTGCCTTGTGGGGGCTGCAAAATCTTGCGAAATGGCTATCCGGCGAGCGGGATGAAATCCTGTCTCGTCGTCGTGCGATCCAAGACGGGTTCAAGGTGTTGGAAAAGCGCGGTTGGAAGCTGTTGGGATGCGGGGCATATTTTGCTTATGTGCGGCATCCGTTTGATATGCCCTCCAGCATCCTTGCGCCTGAACTGGTGGACAAAGCCGGCATTCTACTGCTGCCGGGCACGATGTTTAAACCGGAAAATGATCCAACGGCTGAATCAGAATTGCGTATCGCTTACGCCAATATAGATATCGACGGGATCCACGATCTGTTTTCCAGATTGCAAGGGCTACAATTTTAGGGCAAGACCCTACGATGTTTTCGAATTTATGCAAATAACTCGTGACATAATTCCAGCGCATCAATCAGCACATCCACCTCGTCTGTGGTGTTATACAGCCCGAAAGAGGCCCGCGCCGTTGCGGTAACGCCTAAATGTTCCATCAAAGGCTGCGCGCAGTGATGCCCTGCCCGCACGGCCACGCCTTTTTTATCGAGCACCGTGGAAAGATCATGCGCATGCGCTGCGCCTTCCATTGAAAACGAGAAAATCGCGCCTTTGGTTGCCGATTGTCCATAAACCGTAAGCCAGTTTAACCCATCCAAACGGGAACGCGCATAATCGCGGATGGCGCGTTCATGGGTGGCGATGTTGTCCATGCCCAATTCCATCATATATTCCAGTGCCACACCAAGACCAATTATCGGCACAATCCCGGGGGTTCCTGCCTCGAACATCATCGGGGGATCGTTATAAGTGATCACATCTTTGGTGACCTCGTTGATCATATCACCGCCACCCATAAACGGGCGCATTTCCTGCATCCGTTCATTGCGGATATAAATCGCGCCAGAACTTGAGGGGCCGTAAAGCTTATGACCAGTGATGGCAAAGAAATCACAGCCAATATCGGCCACATCCACCTTCATGTGAACCGAACTCTGCGACCCATCCACCAGCACAGGCACACCTTGGACGCGGGCCTCGGTGCAGATGGATTTCACATCCACCACAGTGCCCAACACATTTGACATATGGGTGACAGCAATCAGCTTGGTTTTCGGGGTGATCGCATCTATTACCGCTTGCGGATCAAGATCACCGCGGGCGTCGATATCCACCCATTTCAGCACAATGCCCATACGTTCGCGCAGGAAATGCCACGGCACGATATTGGCGTGGTGTTCCATCACGCTTAGGATAATTTCATCCCCAGCTTGCAAATTATTCATCGCCCAGCCGTAAGCAACGGTATTGATGCCTTCGGTCGCGCCGGAATTCAGCACGATCTCGCGCTCGCTTGGCGCGTTTAGAAATCTGGCGATGATACCGCGCACCGCTTCGTATTTGTCGGTAGAAAGATTTGACAGATAATGCAGGCCGCGATGCACATTAGCATATTCGTTGGCATAGCCCTGCGTGATCGCATCAATCACCACTTGGGGCTTTTGGGCGGATGCACCATTATCGAGGTAAACCAAAGGCTTACCATTCACTTCTCGTGTTAAAATCGGGAAATCGTTGCGAATTTTTGTGACATCATACATTGGCGTCTGCCCTTTAGTTACGTGGCCAATAGGCCTCGCTCATGCTGTTGATCCAGACCCAAAAGAAGGCGGTCAACAATAGAATTCCGATACTGCTCATCTGCGGCCCCGGCCCGATAAATCCAGCCACCAGCCCATAGAAAAGCCAGATCGGCGACACCACGAGCAGCGCCCAAAATAGGGCCATTCGGCTTTGGAAACCGGGGCCTTGCCCCTTAAATGCGCGCGCCAGAATATGGAACAAAAACGAAAGAGCGTATAAGCCAAGCGGCGCAAAAAACATCCAGCCCAAAAGCGCCCCGCCAAGGCGCGCATCCAGCGGCACGGATGGATCAAGATACGCCGCCCGAGACAGGCCCGGCCATTGCGACACAAAGATCAACGCGCAGGCA
>CAMZKY010000306.1 GCA_947311455.1 uncultured Marinosulfonomonas sp.
CGAAATAGCAGGTGTCGAAACGGCGTGGCCCGACACTGTCCATTTTCCTTGTTTGAAAACCAAAGATAGATCTATCACGCCAAGGTGAGAGCCGCTGAACCCTGCCATGACTGTAGGAATACCGTTGATTGTGCCTCTTTCTACATCAACCAACGGGATGCCTGAAAAGTAATCACTGGGGAAAATGCGATGCTGATGGCCCGCGATAATAGCGTCAATGCCTTCAACATGCGCCAACTGAAGTGCAGCATTTTCAAGCCCGATCTCGGTGGTGGATTCAGCAATTCCTGTATGAGCCAGCGCAATCACAATATCGGCGCCAGCGCGTTTCACTTTAGGCACAACCTGACGCGCTGCCTCTATAATATCCTGCGCATCAAGTTGCCCAGCCAACTGTAGCTTGTCCCATAAAACAATTTGCGGCGGCGCAAACCCGACCACACCGATTTTAATCGGTGACTTTTGCCCGAACTCGTCCGTTATACTCCGCTCAAGGATGACATATTCATCCAAACAGGATTGATCATTCTTTAATTTAAGATTTGAAGACACAACCGGAAAATTGCACTTTTCCAATGCCGCACTCAAAGCTTTGAGGCCGTAATTAAATTCATGGTTGCCAACCGTCACCACGTCGTAGCCGATAGCATTCATTACCGCGATAACCGGGTTTTCTTGGGCTTTGTCTTTGGATTGTGCAACATAATTGCTTAGCGCGCTGCCATTTAGAAAATCGCCGCCATCTACCAGAATACAATTTTCCACCCCTCGACGACTGTTTTTAATCAACGTCGCGGTGCGAACTAATCCAACCTCGTCATCCGGCTGGGCTGTGTAATAGTCATACGGATAAAGACGAGCATGCAAATCCGTTGTGGTTAAAATGCGGAATTTGGCAGACCTTTCGGGGCCGTTTTCATGATATGTAGTTTTGCTTTTCAAAATGCCCATCGGATAAGTTTTTGATTTTGCACTAAACATTTACCTCGAACAATACTAAGTAGGGTTGTATCTGCCGCGCACAAAAGATGTAGCATTTTTTCTAAACAGAAATCTTTCTACCTTAGGTTGTGTCTTTTTTGCACTAATGCCACGCGATTTAGCACTAAAAAATAAAGGCCGCCATGACGTATCTCAAGAAATCCATTTCTTTAGTCGAAACATCCTTAAACAGAAGTGCAGAAATGCGCACCAACCCGGACGCGCTAAATACGCTACGCACCGATCAAACCACACGTTACATTGTGCTGTGGCGCGGAAAACCTTTGATCGATGCGAACAAAGGTTCTGATATAATTTATTTAGCGCCCAATCATCCATTAGTTGCGGCGACCGGACAAGATTTATTTCTTGGCACTTCGGGTGAAATTGCATATTTCGCCAAAGACATATCCAGCTGGAGCCCCGACGATCTAGATGTCGATGCCATGCAACAATTTCTGGATCAAACCTCACAGCATCACCCCTTGGCACAAGACGGGCATGATTTTTGCGAATTGCGCACGATTATGGCGCAGCTTTCGCCTTTTAATGCCGAATTAGTTGCTACGGCCCGATCCATGTTTGAATGGCATCGCGTCCACGGATTTTGCGCAAACTGCGGCCATGCAACGGATCAAACACATGCCGGCTGGCAGCGAGATTGCCCTGCCTGCAAGCGCCCACATTTTCCCCGCACCGATCCGGTTGTGATAATGCTGATTACCTCGGGCGAGAAAGTATTGCTTGGTCGCTCGCCTCATTGGCCGGAAGGTATGTATTCTTTACTTGCTGGATTTCTGGAACCCGGTGAAACAATCGAAGCCGCCGTTCGGCGAGAGGTTTTCGAAGAAAGCGGAATCGAGGTGGGGGACGTGCGGTATTTGTCCAGCCAACCATGGCCCTACCCTTCAAGTTTGATGATCGGGTGTCACGGAGTGGCCACCAGCGATACAATCACCATCGACCCGATCGAAATCGAAGACGCCTTATGGGTCAGTAGATCATCTGTGCTAGATATCTATTCTGGTATGCACCCTGTGATAAATCCCCCACGAAAAGGGGCAATAGCAGAATTTTTACTGCGCCAGTGGCTTGCGGATTGCGAATAATTGCTCACAATGCCTGAAAATCAAATATATCGAGCGTATCCATGATATTCACAACCAAAGAAGACATCGCAGCCCCGATTGAACACGTTTTCAAAGCTGTTTCAGATTTCGACAGCTTCGAAAGGGCTGCGTTACGACGTGGTGCCAATGTTGAACGTGTTGACACAAAATCAGGCCCCAACACAAAACTTGCTTGGGATATCGAGGTTGGATATCGTGGCAAGGGCCGTAAATTTCTGGCTGAGCTTACCGAATTTGACGATCCCAACAGCTTTTTAATCAAATCGAATTCTTCGGGCATGGATGGCAATATCATTGTCGATCTGGTCGAACTTTCAAAAAGCCGCACACGGATGAAAATTGAACTTGAGATCAAGCCTAAAACTCTATCCGCGCGATTGTTGGTGCAATCCGTTAAACTGGCAAAGAAATCCCTGAACCAGAAATTCAAAGACAAAGTTGCGGCGTTCGCCACATCTATTGAAAACAGCGTCTAGCCGAAATCCCATTGATTAACGTCGGTTATGCGCCATGGGGTAAACCCCCAGCAATTCGATCATATCGGTGAAATAATCCAGTTCTTCCATCGCCAGCCTTACGCTGACATCATCGGGGTGGCCTTCGATTTCAGCATAAAACTGTGTCGCGGAAAACGAGCCGCCGACCATATAGCTTTCCAGCTTGGTCATATTCACCCCGTTTGTGGCAAAACCGCCCATGGCTTTGTATAGTGCTGCCGGAATATTGCGCACCCGAAATACAAATGACGTCATCATTATCCCGTCACCGCGTCGCGTATGATTGGCTGTGGGCGACATGATCAAAAACCGCGTGGTGTTTTTATCGTGATCTTCAATGTGGCGCGCCAACACATCCAGCCCGTAAATTTCGCCGGCCAATTCCGAGGCCAATGCCGCCTGTGCGGGATCATTCAACGCAGCTATTTCTTTTGCCGATCCAGCGGTATCCGCGCCGGTAAAGGGCTGAATCCCGTGGTCATTCAAAAACCCACGGCATTGTCCCAGCAAAACTGTGTGGCTTTGGGCGGTTTTCACCTGATCCAATGTCGTGCCTTTGACTGTCAGCAAATTGATATGCACCCGCACAAAGGCCTCATCAATAATATGCAGGCCGGATTTGGGCAAAAGCTGATGAATATCCGCAACCCGTCCGTATGTTGAATTATCAACCGGAAGCATCGCTAAATCGGCCCGGCCACTGCGCACCGCTTCGATTGCATCCTCGAATGTACGACATGGAATCGCCTCATGGTCGTGGCGCGCCTCGACACAGGCCTGATGGGAATAGGCGCCCAACTCCCCTTGGAAGGCGATTTTTTCACTCATTTTTGCTGTCTCCCGAGCTTACTGCGTCAAAAAGCCGTAACTTTGTTTTAACTACACCTTGCGATACGGGGTGGAAAGCGGATAGATAAGCTCAACTTTGCGAAGGATTGGATAGCGACATGTTCGACACAATGACAGTAACAAAAGTAATTGGCGGCGTTGGCAGCGCCCTTTTGGTTTTCTTTTTGGGATATTTGGCAGCAGACGCGCTCTATAATACCGCACCGTCAAAACACGGCGGTGAACACGCTGTTGCAGGTTACACCGTCGAAGTTGAAGGTGCCGCACCTGCTGAAGAAGAAGCCGTGGCAGAAGTTAGCTTTGCCGACATCTATGCTGCCGCGGATGCGGGCGCTGGCGAGAAAGTATTCAAGAAATGTAAAGCCTGTCACAAACTGACGGAAGGCGATAACGCAACAGGCCCTTACCTATTTGGCGTGGTTGGCCGCGATGTGGCGTCGGTTGCCGGATTTGGATATTCGGGCAATATGGAAACCAAAGAAGGCAACTGGACACCAGAAGCCCTGAACGAATTCCTGACTTCGCCTAAAACCGTTGTTCCCGGCACGAAGATGAGCTTTAAAGGCCTGTCCAGCATCGAAAAACGCGCCAA
>CAMZKY010000307.1 GCA_947311455.1 uncultured Marinosulfonomonas sp.
CCCCGAAAGAGGCTGTTGAAAAACTGGATGCGGGTCATCGCTTTGTGGCGCGGAAAGACGCTTTGTCAAACCCGCGCCCATTGCAATATATCCTTGTGGTGATGCAGAATAACAAGATCATCGGGTTCATTCGAGTTTTTTATACACGTAATACAAACGGAGCAGTTTTTATGCATAAATATATTTTTCTTTTGGCCTTTGTTACAGGTGCTACAGGCCCCGCCATTGCGGCCTGTCCTTCATCTATGCAAACGATCCTGAGTTGCACGATCTTGAACGGGAAAAAGGTTTTGGAGACTTGCCAGAATGGTGAATTTGCGACCTATGCTTTTGGGAAGGTGAATAAAAAACCCGAGATGTATCTTAAAACGCCTATGAGAGATCTAAACTATACGCCGTGGAACGGAATTGGGCGGGCCATTTATGAACAGGTGATTTTCCGAAATGAGGACATTTCCTATGTGGTTTGGAGTGCGTTCGAACGTGATCCGGGGATGATTGATCCATTGCGCGCGGGTATCGTTGTTGAGGATCAAAACGAGAATGTTCTAGCAGAATTGCGCTGCGATACAGGATCGGTTCGGGCCGAAATTGACGGGTTGTATGATGCTAAAAGCAATCTGAATATGTGCTGGGATTATAACGATTTCCAGTGGCAGAGCTGCGAGTAATCGGCCACATTTCTACAAAATTCACGCCTTGAAATGGCAATTTGGTACGTGTTGAATTGCACGTCTTTCGTGCGACCTTGATAAAACCATTATTCCGGAATAATGGAAATAGATTTATTCGAAAATATCCCATGATTGCAATGTCTTATAGAAAATTACGACTACCGTTTTCGAGGATGCTTTACCCGCAAAGTCGGGTCTGCAACGCTCGGATCCTCTGGCCATGGGTGTTTCGGGTAGCGGGCGCGCATGTCTTTACGCACATCCCCGTAGGACGATTTCCAGAAGGCCGGAATATCCATTGTGGTTTGCACAGGCCGTCTGGCTGGCGATAACAGGGTAACGCGCAGGGGCGTTTTGCCAACAGTTGGATGGGTTGTGGTGCCAAACATTTCCTGAATGCGCAGGGCGATTTCAGGGTTTTCACCAGAATAATCAATCGGGGTTTTGTTGCCTAACGGGGTGGTGAAATTGGCGGGCGCAAGGCGGTCAACCAATTGCATTTGGTCCCATGTCAGGATCTGGCGTAAAGGTTCCAGAATATCGAATTTTTTTAGATCGGTCTGGGTTTTGATGCCGTTTATGTGCGGCAATACCCAACGATCAAGTCCGGTTAAAAGTGCATGTTCATTAAGATCGGGTAGGTCTTGCCCCGCTTGCCTTAACAATTCAACACGTGCTTGGAAGCGCCGTGCAGCGTCTGACCATGGCAGGCCTAGTTCGCGTATCCCGTCTAGCATGGCCAGTGCGACTGTTTCGTCAGGTACATCACGCCAAATACGATCTTGCAATACCAGCGCGCCCAGACATTCCTGTTGTCGGGATACCACGCGCCGTTCGCGGGATGACCATGCGCAATGATTGCGCCATTTTATCTGAGCTTCAAACAGGTTCCTAACCCCTGCTTCGGTGATTTCGACGGCTTGACGAATGCGGGCTTCGCGGGTGTCACCGTCAAGATCTGTTGCCACCAAAAGGCGCGCACCTGCCATTGGATCGTCGTCGCGCATAACTGCGCCTTTTCCGCCGGATAAAATCCATCTTGGTGTATCACCCTTGCGGCGTAATCCAATACGATCAGGATAGGCAAGTGCAGCCATTTCACCAAGGCTAAGGTTTGTTTCGCCGGGGTGGGATTTTAGCCGTTTAGCGTCGTCGCGGATGCGATGGATTGTCGGGATGTTTAGTTGATAGGGACGGTTTTTCACGAATGATTTCGGGTCTTTCAGGGCTTCCATTCGTAGGGATAAATCAACAGGGGCGCCGCGCAGCGGATCACGTTCGCCAAGTAGGGCGGCAAATTGTGCCGCATTTTTCCCAGCGATTTCAACCATATGCGCGATGCGAGGATGTAAAGGATGTTTGGAAATTTTACGCCCGTGATCGGTGATTTGGCCTTGTGGGGTTAATGCGCCAAGGGTTTTCAAAAGATCAACAGCGCCAGCAAATGCGCCTGGGTTGGGTTGGGTCAGGAGTGCCAGATCATCGGTGCCACGCGCGCCCCAGAGGGCCAGTTCCAGCACCAATCCGGTTAGATCGGCCGCTTCGATCTCGGCGGGGGGGAAGGGGTGCATCCCGCCCTCTTCGCCCTTTGTCCAGAGGCGATAACACACTCCTTGTGCAACCCGTCCTGCGCGGCCTGTTCTTTGGGTTGCTTCTGCCTTGGTAACGCGTTCGGTGATCAGGCGCGACATGCCGGAATTGGGATCAAACCGAGCGCGGCGCGATTGGCCGCAATCGACCACCACGCGGATATCCTCGATGGTTAGCGAGGTTTCGGCAATCGAGGTGGCCAGCACGATTTTACGCCCTGATTTGGCCGGTGAAATGGCGGCGCGCTGGGCTTTGAAATCCATGGCACCAAACAGGAGGTGAACCGTGCAATCGGGGGGTAAATCGGCCAGCATCGAGGCCACGCGGCGGATTTCGCCTTCGCCGGGCAGGAACACCAACACCCCGCCAGAGGTTTCCTGAACTGCGGTTTTAATCAGGTCAGCGGCAGAGTTCACGAAACGGGAATTTTTCGGCAAAGGCCTAGAAAGGTGTTTTATTTCAACAGGATAGCTGCGCCCCTCGGAGGTAATGATCGGGGCGTCATCCAGCAATTTTGCCACTGGTTCAGCGTCAAGAGTGGCAGACATGACCACGATCAGCAGATCATCGCGCAACGCGCCGCGCACTTCCCACGTAAGCGCCAAGCCCAGATCGGCATTCAGGGATCGTGCGTGGAATTCGTCAAAAATCACCGCGCCGATATCCTCTAGTGAGGGGTCGGATTGCAACATGCGGGTCAGGATGCCTTCGGTCACCACTTCGATGCGGGTTTCGGGGCCGGTTTTGCTTTGGCCGCGCATACGGTATCCTATTGTTTCGCCGGCCTTTTCCCCCAATATTTGCGCCATATATTCCGCTGCCCCGCGGGTGGCCAAACGGCGTGGTTCCAGCATTAAAATGCGCCCCTGACACAGGTTTGCCTTTAGCATCGCCAAAGGCACCCGCGTGGTTTTACCGGCCCCCGGGGGGGCTTGCAAAACAGCGCGGCCCGATGATTTCAGGGCA
>CAMZKY010000308.1 GCA_947311455.1 uncultured Marinosulfonomonas sp.
AAAACGCCAATTACCCACCCAAGTGGGTCAATTTTGCATGCCTATTCACAGTCATGGACTGGCACAGCCGCAAGGTTCTATCCTGGCGTTTGTCCAACAGTATGGTGGCCGATTTTTGCGTCGAAGCTTTGAGCGAGGCCATGGCCAAATACGGCAAGCCCGGAATTATGAACAGTCCCTCTCGTGCATTGCTGCGCAATACCCTGCCGGTCAATGGATCAGGGCAGCCAGTTTACCGGTTTTGAATGGAGACAGGCGTTGAAAGATGCCGGGGTGAAAATATCTATGGATGGCAAAGGCCGCTGGCCCCCTCTCATTGATTGCTTCACAATCAACTGCCGGGCAACGGACAACCGGATGATCGAGCGGCTCTGGCGGTCCCTGAAATACGAATGCATCTACCTGAACGCTTTTGAAACGGGTTCACAGGCCCGCGCCGGGATCGGGAAATGGCTGGCATATTACAACGCCGAGCGCCCGCATTCCACCCACGGGATATTGACGCCAGATGAAGCCTATGAAAGAAAAACGGAACCAATGAGATTGACAGCCTGAATGAAACCATAATCCATCTTAAATTGGCTGCTGACTGGTCGAAAATGTAGGACCACCTCTCTTGTCATTTTTGCGAAATTTTTCAGCTTTAGTTAAACCGATTATCCCTCGGGAAACCTCTTGGCGCCATACGCCCTGCACTTGCGCGTTTTCCCATCCATTCACCCAGTTCCGTTTCACACCGTGTGCGCCCGGCGGGGTCGCGCCAGGTTAGGCCGTTGGCCAGATCGAAGGTACGTGCGTCGCTTAGCCCGCCGTCTTTATATTTTTGCAGGCGCACGCCTTTGCCACGGGACATTTCGTTAAGTTCGGAAATCGGAAACACCAGCACTTTGCGGTTTTCACCGACGCAGGCGATATGATCGCCGCCAACAGGATGACAGACCAGCGCCCGCACATCGCCGCGCACATTTAGCACTTGTTTCCCCGTTCGGGTTTGGGCCAGCACGTCGTTTTCCGGCACAACAAACCCGTCCCCCGCCGTAGAGGCCACCAGCAATTTTCGATCCGGCACATGGATAAACAGATCAACGATCTCGGCCTCGTTCGGCAGATCAACCATCAGGCGCAGGGGTTCGCCCATGCCGCGCCCGCCCGGAAGGGTTGAGGCGCCGATGGTGTAGAACCGCCCGTTGCTGCCGAACACCAGTAACCGATCGGTGGTTTCAGCGTGAAAGATAAAACGCGCCTCGTCGCCGTCTTTGAATTTCAGCTCGCGTTCCAGATCAATATGGCCCGACATGGCCCTGATCCAGCCCATTTTCGAGCAAACAACCGTGATCGGCTCGCGATCAATCATCGCCTCAAGCGGCACTGCGGCCACTTCGCCCGCCTCGGCAAACACAGTGCGCCGCTCGCCCCCTTCGGAGGTGCGGCCAAACTGTTTGCGGGTGGCGCGCAGCTGTTCGCTGATTTTTGACCATTGCAGATCGTCGCTGGCCAACAGATCCTCAAGCTCGGCGCGTTCGATCAATAGGGCTTCGTGTTCGTTCTTCAGCTCCATTTCCTCAAGCTTGCGCAAGGAACGCAGCCGCATGTTCAGGATCGCCTCGACCTGCACTTCTGACAGATCGAATTCCTCCATCATCACCTGTTTGGGGTGATCTTCATAGCGGATGATTTCAATAACCCGATCAAGGTTAAGGAAGGCCGTGATAAAGCCCTCGAGCACCTCGAGACGGCGATCGATTTTATCCAGCCGGTGTTGCGAACGCCGTTGAAGCACCTCTTGGCGGTGATCCAGAAACGCGCGCAGCACTTCCTTAAGGCTACAAACCTTAGGGGTGCGCCCATCAATCAACACATTCATGTTCATGCTGAACCGTGTTTCAAGATCAGATTGTTTGAACAACATGCTCATCAATACTTCTGGGTCAACATTTTTGGATTTAGGCTCAATGACCAAACGAATGTCATCCGCGCTTTCATCACGCACATCCCCAAGGATCAGCAGTTTCTTTAGATTGATTAGATCAGCAAGTTTTTCAATCAGCCGCGATTTTGGCACTTGATACGGAATTTCGGTGACGATGATCTGCCATTGGCCGCGTGGCAGTTCTTCGACATGCCATTTGGAACGCAAGCGAAATGCGCCGCGGCCGGTTTTGTAGGCGTTCAGAATGTTTTCCGGTGGCTCGACAATTGTGCCACCCGTGGGAAAATCGGGGCCGGGGATGTAATCAAGCAGGGTTTCATCGCGCACATTTGGTGATTTAATCATGTGCAGGCAGGCGTTGCACAGTTCTTCGATGTTATGGGGCGGAATGTTGGTGGCCATACCCACGGCAATGCCGGATGATCCATTGGCCAGCAGGTTTGGAAAGGCGGCGGGCAAAACCACGGGTTCCGTCAGGGTGCCATCGTAGTTTTCGCGGTAATCAACGGCGTTTTCGGTTAACCCTTCCATCAGGGCCTCGGCCGCGGCTGTCATGCGGGCTTCGGTATACCGGGCGGCAGCGGGGTTGTCGCCGTCGATATTGCCGAAATTCCCCTGACCATCCACCAGCGGATAGCGCACGTTGAAATCCTGCGCCAGTCGCGCCATCGCGTCATAAATTGCGGCGTCGCCATGCGGGTGATAGTTACCCATCACATCACCGGAAATTTTTGCCGATTTACGAAAGCCGCCTGTGGCATTCAATTTCAATTCGCGCATGGCGTATAAAATTCGCCGATGCACGGGCTTTAGGCCATCACGGGCATCCGGCAACGCGCGGTGCATGATGGTGGAAAGGGCATAGGTTAAATACCGATCACCAAGCGCATTGCGCAGTGATTCGGAAATTTCGCCTGAAATACGTTTATTATCTGAACTCGTGTCACTCATATTGCCTGTGATACCGAAGCCACGATTATAGCACAAGAAACAAGGTCATGATTTGCATAACTTTACGCTCCGCAGGACGGTCTGATAGGGATGAGTCGTAAATAACGAGTCTTTGGGCAGCTGCATGCCTGTGTGTGGGGATATATAATGTTAAAATATACAGTGGTTTTGGTTGGCGGAATGTTCGCCTTTATGGCGCTTGCGCCTGAAACTGAAGGTCGGATTTTTGGCGATAAATCAGTGATTTCCAAGGTTGAACAGGATTCTGCATCCGTCGCTGTGCCCACACCTGCGCCTGTTGCGGTTGCTCAGGTTGTTACCCCGACACCCTCTATTGAAACAGCAGAAGAACCCCGTGCCTATCTCGCCCCTGTTTCGGATGTGGTGCAAATTGGTGCAACTGCCGCATCAATCACTCCAATTGCACAAGATGTCGCGGATCAAAATATCGTTCTGGCGGCTGTTACGATCAATTCCAAACCAGTGCCTCGGCCGGATCGCAGTACGCTTGCTGTTGCTGAAACGGTTGAGCCACGCACAATCTATCCAATTTGGTTTGTGACGGGGCAGCGCGTAAATGTACGCCAAGGGCCATCTACCGATTTTATCGTGATGGGAAGTGTTGTTTACGGCGAAGCCGCTGAAGTGATTGCTGATTCTGGTGGTGAATGGGTGAAAATCCGTATTGAAGGCGACGGCGTCGAAGGCTTTATTGCACGTCGCTTTATGTCTGAGGTTGAGCCGCAGAACTAATGGGAGCATCAGATTTTTCCAAATAAATTGCATGCATAATCGCTGTCCTTTCGGAGGGTTTTCTACTGGTTTTTGAATCCACGATTCCGGAATAGTAGTTTCCGTTTTCCTGCGTTAATCCGGCAAATAAGAATGCCAATTCAGGCTCCAAAACAGTGCGGTTAACGGCTTTTCGTTCTACTTGTTTGTGCTGCTTATTTATTTGCCATAGGCTGTCTAAAAACAGGGAATTCACATGACTCAAAAATCCATTCTTATAACCGGATGTTCTTCAGGCATCGGGTATCATGCCGCACATGCGTTGCAAAAACGTGGCTGGCAAGTATTTGCAACTTGCCGTCAGGAACAGGATTGCGAACGTTTGCGGGGCGAAGGGTTGGAAAGCTTTACCTTGGATTATGCAGATGAGGCGTCAATCAAAACTGCGCTGGCCGAGGTATTAAAACGCACAGGTGGCACGCTTGATGCGCTTTATAACAATGGTGCCTACGCGATTCCGGGCGCTGTTCAGGATTTGCCGCGCGATGCGCTGCGTGCCATTTTTGAAACCAATTTATTTGGCTATCATGATCTGACGTGTCAGGTAATTCCGGTAATGCAGAAACAGGGGCATGGGCGGATTATAAACTGCTCGTCCGTTCTGGGTCTTACCGCGCTACGAATGCGGGGTGCTTATGTTTCCACAAAATTCGCCATGGAAGGGCTGACAGATGCGTTGCGTCTGGAAATGCATAACCAGCCAATTGATATCATCTTGATCGAGCCCGGCCCCATTACCACCGACATCCGCGTTAAGGCGCAACCGCATTTTGAGAAATGGATAGATTGGGAAAATTCATCCATGCGCAAGGTTTATGAGCACGGATTGTTACCGCGCCTTTACGATACCAGTGGCACACTCGACAGCTTTGAATTGCCATGCGAAGCGGTGACGAAAAAGCTGATACACGCGCTGGAATCCAAACGGCCAAAGCCACGATATTACGTTACATTCCCAACCTATCTGATGGGTTTTTTGCGACGCATATTTTCAACGCGGATTCTGGATTGGTTCGCCCTTAAAGGATAAAGCGGCCATTATATCGCATCGAATTTTTACTGTTTAATGGGTAAAACACCGCAAACGGAAAGGATCTGATCATGTCGCAAGACCCGTTATTTATCTTTATCATCGCGGCGGTTGGTTCTATTGCTCTTATTTTGATGATTGGTATTAGTCACTTTGCCGAAGGTGATGTGGACAGTGCCAAGAAATCAAACAAATTCATGCAATACCGGATTATCGCGCAAGTGGTTGCCGTGGCTGCGATTATGTTGTTTGTTTATTTTAAAAACGGGTAAGCAATCATGGTTGTTCTGAATAAAATCTATACCAAAACCGGTGATACAGGGGAAACTACGCTGGGAAATGGGGTGCGGATTTCTAAAACTTCGCCGCGTGTCGGGGCTTACGGCACGGTGGATGAAACCAACGCTACCGTCGGACTGGCACGCCTGCATGCAAGCGGCGAAATGGATACGCAACTGGCGGCGATTCAGAATGATCTATTCGATTTAGGCGCTGATTTATGCCGCCCTGAAATGGACAAAGATGCCGAGGCCGAATACCCGCCGCTTCGCCTTGCTGATACGCAAGTTGCACGACTGGAAACTGAAATTGACGCGATGAATACCGCCCTGACCCCGCTTCGGTCTTTCATTCTCCCAGGTGGCAGCACGCTGGCCGCACATTTGCATCTGTGTCGTACGGTATCGCGGCGCGCCGAACGCTTGGCGGTTGAACTGGCCAGCGACGAATCTGTCAATCCGTCAGCAATAAAATACCTTAACCGCCTGTCGGATTGGTTTTTTGTTGCAAGCCGAATCGCCAATAATAATGGCCTTGATGATGTGCTTTGGGTGCCTGGCGCGAACCGATAAATCAAAATAGTGCTGCAACGCGGCGTCGTTTTTCGCTAACATGGCGTTTTCCCTCTGTTTTCATTCGTAAACCTAGGCTAACAATCTTGTGAGTTAATATTTCCCTATGGGAAAACAATCATGGAGATACGCCAATGAAGGTGCTTGTGCCCGTCAAACGCGTGATCGACTATAACGTGAAAGTCCGCGTAAAAGCAGACGGCACGGGTGTTGATCTCGCAAATGTCAAAATGTCGATGAACCCTTTTGATGAAATTGCTGTCGAAGAGGCCATTCGCCTGCGCGAAGCTGGCAAAGTTGAAGAAGTGATTGCGGTTTCTATCGGTGTTAAGCAGTCGCAAGAAACTTTGCGCACCGCGCTGGCTATGGGCGCTGATCGTGCCATTCTGGTTGTTGCATCCGAGGATGTTCATCAGGATATTGAGCCGTTGGCCGTTGCAAAAATCCTTAAGGCTATCGTTGACGAAGAAAAACCTGATCTGGTTTTGGCTGGCAAACAAGCAATTGATAATGACATGAACGCCACGGGCCAAATGCTGTCGGCCCTGTTGGGTTGGTCACAAGGCACGTTCGCCTCCGAGGTTGATATTGACGGCGACAGCGCCACAATCACCCGCGAAGTTGATGGTGGATTGCAAACCATCAAGGTGAAAATGCCAACCATCATTACTGTTGATCTGCGTTTGAACGAGCCGCGCTATGCGTCCCTGCCAAACATCATGAAAGCCAAGCGTAAACCGCTGGACGAAAAAACCGCAGCCGATTACGGCGTGGATGTGACCCCGCGTTTGACTGTTGTTTCCACGGGTGAACCAAGCGAGCGCAGCGCGGGTATCAAAGTGGCTGACGTGGCTGAACTGGTCGAAAAACTAAAAGAAGCGGGGGCGATATAATGGCTGTTTTACTTCTTGCCGAAGTTGCGGGCGGCGAACTGAACGTTGACGCAACCTCGAAAACACTGACTGCCGCTAAGGCAATCGGTGGTGATGTAACGATCCTATGCGCCTCTGCCGGATGTGGCGGCGCGGCTGAGGCTGCTGCCAAACTTGATGGTGTTGCCAAGGTTCTGTGCGCCGATGATGCGGCCTATGGCCATGATTTGGCCGAACCTGTGGCTGATCTGATTGTATCACTGGCTGGTGATTATTCACACATCGTGGCCCCTGCCACGTCGGCAGCGAAAAACGTGATGCCACGTGTTGCCGCCCTTTTGGATGTGATGGTGATTTCCGATGTGTCCGGCGTTGTTGACGGCGACACGTTCGAGCGCCCGATCTATGCGGGTAACGCTATTCAAACGGTGAAATCTACAGATGGCACCAAAATTGTCACCATCCGCACCACCACGTTTGACGCGGCTGGCGAAGGTGGCTCGGCCTCTGTTGAAAGCATCGCGGCGGTTGCCAATTCCGGCCTGTCCGAATGGGTAGAAGACAAAACCGCCGAAAGTGATCGCCCCGAATTAACGTCTGCTGGTGTTGTTGTATCAGGTGGTCGCGGTGTGGGATCAGAAGACGATTTCGCCTTGATTGAAAAACTGGCTGACAAACTTGGCGCGGCTGTTGGCGCATCGCGCGCAGCGGTTGATTCAGGCTTTGCCCCCAATGATTGGCAAGTCGGCCAAACAGGTAAGGTGGTTGCGCCTGATCTTTACGTTGCCGTTGGCATTTCCGGTGCGATTCAACACCTTGCAGGGATGAAAGACAGTAAAATTATCGTAGCGATCAACAAAGACGAAGAGGCCCCCATTTTTCAGGTTGCCGATTTCGGCCTTGTCGCCGATCTGTTTGACGCTGTGCCAAAATTGATCGACGCGCTATAGTCCGCAATTCAATATTCTAAAAAGGCTCGCTTTGGCGGGCCTTTTTTATGTGCGCAGCAATCGCTTTAACGGATCAGCCAAGGCGCGCGCCACCTTCTCATGCGCCTTTGGATTAGGGAAATGAATCGCAGTTGGCTCCTCGGTTGGCATGAATTTCATCCCCTCCAGATCATGGCTATCTGGTATAACCTCAAGCACTTCCGTAACATAGGGACGAATGGCTTCGATCATTGTGCGATTTACAAAAAGCGGATCAGCCCCGATTTGCGCCAGCCCAATATCATCCGGTGAATGATCGGCAAACCAAAGCAAAAAGACTGGCCCGTCAATTTTCTCCAATAAAAGCTGCATACGCATGACCCAAGTTTCTTGCAGCTCCTCACAGATAATTTCAAATCTTTCTTGGCCTTTTGATTGCATCGTATGCAGCAGATGGCGCACAAAGTGGATGTCGGTAAAATCAACGTCCTGATAAACCACCTTTAGCAAAGCCGAGACGCCGATAAACCGATCATTTCGGCGCGGATGCACCTTGTAAAACCTGTTGCTTAGGCTGGCGGCCCCCATCACTTCGATAACTGTGGCGCGCGCATTATTGCATACATCATTTAAAACGGGATCATTCATGAAAACATCAATGCCGGCGTTCATGCTGCCAAGATTGATACAATCCTTTTCAATCAGGTTTTCCAGCAGTTCGGCAAACGGAGAATCTACAAATTTTCCATAGGTTTTCGATCCCCCGAAAATGGCAATATAGTTATCGTTTAGCGCACGCTGCGGCCCCCGAAACGTGTTTTTAGACGATCCATACCGACACGGCATGTAATCAATGGCGCTTGCGCGCCTTGATAAATAGGTCATTTACCCACCTCATTAATTTCACCCACAATCAGAATTGCGCAAAAGTGTTTCGAATTTCCTAAACAACAAATTTGATCTATCTTATGCCCTTGCGTCGGTGCCGCACTGCGGCATAAGCTATGGATAAATCAGAATGAGGTTCGCTATGGAAATCAGTAAAATTGGTATTGTTGGCGCGGGCCAGATGGGTAATGGCATCGCGCATGTGTGTGCCTTGGCCGGATATGATGTTCTTATGACAGATATTTCTCAAGACAGCCTTGATGCGGCGGTTGCCTTGATTAACAAAAATCTTGATCGTCAGGTGGCACGCGAAAAGATCACAGTCGAGGCAAAATCCGATGCCATGGCGCGCATCGGCACGACGTTGAAATTGCCAGAACTGGGCCAAACCGATTTGGTGATCGAGGCTGCTACCGAACGTGAATCGGTGAAAACTGCAATTTTCGAGGATTTGCTGCCGTATCTTCAACCGCACACGATTTTAACATCAAACACGTCTTCGATTTCGATTACCCGGCTTGCATCGCGCACGGATCGCCCGGAAAAATTTATGGGCTTCCATTTTATGAACCCCGTGCCAATCATGAAACTGGTTGAATTAATCCGCGGCATTGCGACCGACGAAGAAACATTTAAAGCCTGTCAAACTGTGGTGGATCGTTTGGGAAAAACCGGCGCGGCCGCCGAAGATTTCCCCGCTTTTATCGTGAACCGCATTCTGATGCCGATGATTAACGAGGCGATTTATACCCTGTATGAAGGGGTTGGATCGGTAAAATCCATCGACACTTCACTAAAACTGGGGGCCAATCACCCGATGGGGCCGCTGGAATTGGCTGATTTTATCGGGCTTGATACGTGTTTGGCGATTATGAACGTGCTGCACGAAGGGCTGGCCGATACAAAATATCGCCCTTGTCCGTTGTTAACAAAATACGTTGAAGCAGGCTGGCTAGGGCGCAAAACCCAGCGCGGATTTTACGATTATCGAGGCGAAGAACCGGTGCCGACGCGTTAGGTAGCGAAGAAGGCCGTTAAGGATGATCAGCAGTTATTCTTTAAGGGCCAGGGTTTTTTCGCGCAACCATACCATAAATCCGCGTGGATCTTTTACCCAGCTGGCAATTTCGTCGGGTGAAAATGGCGCGCCTACGGTTGGGCTTTGCGGACGTTTCAAAGAATGCACCACTTCGTGCAACAAAAGCCCCTGACGAATCGTTGCCGAAACTCTATTAGCGATTTGGTAAGCACGTGAATTTTGGCCCGGAAAATGAACCGGCACCACCGTAGCGCCGGATTTCAAGATCATTTTGGCAGTAAACGGATTCCAGTCTGCCTCGATTGCGGGGCCGGTAAATGTTTTGGACGACGCCACAACACCAGCCGGGAAAAGCACAATCACCCCGTCATTTCGCAGATGATCCATCGCCAGCTTGCGCATATTGATGTTCAACCGTTGCGAATTAGGCTCGTGCGGAAAGGCAACGGGCAGCATAAATTGCTCAATCTCGGGAATGCCTGTTAGCAAACTGCGTGTCAAAATCTTGTAATCCGTGCGCACCTTGCCGATCAAATGCGCCAGAACCAAACCATCAACCAACCCATGTGGATGGTTGGCCACCACAATAACGGGGCCAGTGGCAGGAATGTTGGAAATTTGATCAGTGGGCGTTCCCAGATCAATTTCCATTAATTCCAGACAACGATCAAAAAATTTCTGCCCTTTAACCACGCCTTCGTCTTCGAATTTGCGGATCAGTTTTAGGAGGGTGTATTTCCCCGTCAGCCATTCGAGTACCCGAATTGCAGTTGATTTCAGGGGGTTGGTGAAGGTGTTCGCATAGGACAAGCGCGCCTTATCATAAGGCACATAATTCGGATCGCCCCCTGTCATGCCGTCATCATCTGACGTATCTAATGTTTGGTCGTTCAAATTACACCTAAAAATCTTCGTCGAATTTGTTTTCAATCAGCGTTTTGATTGCATCGGATAGTTTGTCGGCCTCTGGCCCGCTGGTTTCAACCTCAATAGAGGTTCCTTTTGAGGCTGCCAACATCAAAAGCCCCATGATCGAATCTCCCGTAGCGTCAACACCATCTTTGTAAACCATAGCGTCGGCATCATGCCGTTCTACAACTTCGACAAATTTGGCCGAGGCGCGCGCGTGCAGTCCTTTTTCGTTTACGATTTTTAGAATCTGGCGGGTCATATAGATTTATCCATTCATTCCATCATAGCTGTTAATGTATTTCCGACCAGCCTCCACCGACAGTTTTACAGCAAGCTCAAATTCTTTGCGACGTGATTTCGCCAATTTAACCAACATAGGCAGGTTTGCGCCATAGAGGATTTTGCGCTTTTTTTCACTACAAGAGCACAGCGACAAATTTGAAGGCGAGCCACCAAACAGATCGGTTACAACCACAACACCGTCGCCTTGATCAACTTGGGCAACAGCCTTTTTGATTTCTGATTGTTTATCGTCGCGATTGCATTCTTTTTCGATCCCGATTGCTAAAATTCCATCTTGTTTGCCAAGAACGTGCTCAACCGCCA
>CAMZKY010000309.1 GCA_947311455.1 uncultured Marinosulfonomonas sp.
CCGTCATGCCTGTGCCGGAAAAATCGACCCATGCCAGATAGGTGGCGTCAAGCGGCATGGATTTCAGGCCGGGAATCGCATTGACGCCTTCGTCAAACATGCGTTTGGTTTCATTCAGGTATGCGACCAGTTCATCCACCCATTTCGCACCTTCGGGGGAATAGGCCGCGGTTGTCATGACCAAACCGAATGAATTTGGCGACAGGCCAAGCGAGAGCATAGTTGCAGCGAATTTGGCGCGCAGTGCTTCATCCTGAATGATAACGTTGCCGGTGTGGGAACCTGCGATATTAAAGGTTTTGGTGGTGGCTGTCATGGTGATCAGGCGATCAGAAATTGACGGATCAACCAGCGGCATCACCGTGTGCTTTGCCCCGTTAAACACCAGATCGTGATGGATTTCGTCCGACACCAGAATCAGATCGTGACGTTTGGCAAAATCGGCGACGCCTTGCAATTCATCCCGGGTCCAGACCGTGCCACCCGGATTATGCGGCGAACACAGGACAACCATTTTTTCATTGCCCGTCATTTGCGCATCATAGGCGGCAAAATCCATTTCATAGCGGCCATTGTTATTCACCAGCGGGCATTCAACCACTTGACGATCAGCACCTTTGATCACCTTGGCAAAGGCATGGTAAACGGGGGTGAACAACACCACACCGTCACCCTTTTCAGTAAACGCATTCACACAAAGGGCTGTGCCGTTCACCAATCCATGGGTGGTGAAAATCCACGCCGGATCAACATCCCAGTTATGGCGATTTTTCATCCACCAGCCAATCGCCGCCTTGTATTCGGTTTCACCGCCGAAATAGCCGTAAATACCATGATCCAACATGCCTTGCAGTGCGTCCTGCACACAAGCGGGGGGGCGGAAATCCATGTCGGCCACCCACATGGAAATCCCCTCGTCTTTTGGCACGCCATAAATCATTTCCATCAAGTCCCATTTGGCGCTGTGGGTGTTTCGGCGTTCGATAATGTCGTCAAAGCTCATGGTGTGGCCCTTTTTGTCGTTTTCGCCACGCTACTTGTTTAATTTTCGAGCGCAAGAGGCGTTGCGCGTTTTCAAGGCATGTTTTAAAGGGGGGCATGTCTATTCGTCCAATCCTGATCCATCCCGATCCCCGCCTGAAAAAAGTTGCCGCTCCTGTTGAGGGTGTGAGCGACGAAATGCGCAAGCTTGCCGAAGATATGCTGGAAACAATGTATGATGCACCGGGCATTGGTTTGGCCGCGCCGCAACTGGGGATTTCCAAGCGTTTGATCGTTATGGATTGCATCAAGGAAGAAGGTGCTGCGCCGCAGCCGATGGCGCTGTTTAATCCCGTGGTGCAATGGTCGTCTGACGAATTGAACACCTATGAAGAAGGCTGTTTGTCGATCCCTGAACAATATGGTGAAGTAGAGCGCCCCGCCGAGGTAACTGTGACGTGGACAGATATGCACGGGGCGGAATGTGAGGCCAAGTTTGATAAGCTGTGGGCCACGTGTGTTCAGCATGAAATTGATCATTTGGAAGGCAAGCTTTTCATTGACTATCTAAAACCGCTGCGCCGCCAGATGATTACCCGCAAGATGAAGAAACTGAAACGCGAACGGGCACGCGGTTAGATGGCTGTTCAACCTTTTGTGCCATTTCCTGATAAGCGCCTGAAAACCGTCTGCGCGCCTATTGAAACCGTCACCAATGAAACCCGCACGATCTGGAACGATATGGTAGAAACCATGGACGCGATGCCCGGTGTCGGGTTGGCCGCGCCGCAAATCGGGGTGATGTTGCGGTTGGCGGTGGTAGATGCGTCTGAGGCCCGTGGGCAAGCGGTGAAAATGGCCAATCCAAAAATCCTGCATTCCTCGGGCCAATTTCGCGAGCATGAAGAGGCCAGCCCGAACCTGCCCGGATTTTCCGCCAAAATCCGTCGTCCGCGTGCGGTGACGGTTCAGTTTCTGAATGAAACAGGTTCGGTGGAGGAAAAGGATTTTGTCGGACTGTGGGCCACATCCGTTCAGCACCAGATCGATCATCTGAACGGGCATCTGTATTTTGATCGCCTATCAAAAATGAAACGCGATATGTTTTTGCGCAAAGTGAAAAAGGCCTTGAAATGAAGCTGGTATTTATGGGCACCCCCGATTTTTCGGTTCCGGTTTTATCGGCGCTGGTGGATGCGGGCCATAAAGTTTTATGCGTTTACTGCCAGCCGCCGCGCCCTGCGGGCCGTGGCAAAAAAGACCGTCCATCCCCCGTCCAAGCCAAGGCCGAAGAATTGGGTTTGATGGTGCGCTATCCCGTGTCGCTTAAGGACAACGCGGAACAAGCTGACTTCGCGGCGCTGGGTGCTGATATAGCTGTGGTGGTGGCTTATGGCCTAATCCTGCCACAAGCGGTTTTGGATGCACCGAAACACGGCTGTTTGAATATCCATGCCTCCCTATTGCCCCGCTGGCGTGGGGCTGCCCCGATCCACCGCGCGATTATGGAAGGCGATAGTGAAACCGGTGTGTGCATCATGCAAATGGAAGCAGGGCTTGATACGGGGCCGGTTTTATTACGCGAATCTGTCGCAATCAGGGCTGAGGAAACCACAGCCCAACTGCATGATCGTTTGTCGGATCTGGGGGCCAAAGCGATTATTCAAGCGCTGGATGTTCTAGACGATTTGACCCCGCAAATTCAGCCGGACGAAGGCGTAACCTATGCCAAAAAGATCGATAAAGCCGAGGCGCAAATCGATTGGTCAAAACCCGCCGCCATTGTGGATCGTTTGATCCGTGGCCTTTCACCGTTTCCCGGGGCGTGGTGCGAAATCAACGGTACGCGGGTTAAAATGCTGGGTAGCCGGATTGCCACGGGTTCGGGCAATGCGGGGCAGGTTCTGGGCGGTTTAAAGATTGCCTGCGGCGACGGAGCAGTGGAAATTACCAAGGCACAAAAGCAGGGTAAACGTCCGATGGAAGCTGACGAGTTTTTGCGCGGTTTTGATATGCCCGAGACACTGGGACAGTAAGTATTTGTTTTTCCGGGTTGCTGATCTTTGCAGGAACGCGTGGTGTTTTGGTGGGCGAAACCTTTCAATTTTTCGAGGGCGCCCTATATAGTGTTCATGCCTATTTTATTCTTAATCATAATCGGCGCCGGTGCCGGATTTATCGCAACCCGTATGATGAAGGTTGAAACCGATGTGATTACCACCATCGCCATTGGCGTTTTGGGGGCAGTTGTTGGCGGGTTAATACTGCGATTTTTGTTGGTGCTGGTCGGTATGGCTGCCGGGTTTGTTGGCGCGATCCTTGGGGCGGTTGGCCTCATCTGGATCTACCGGACATATATCCAGAAATAGTGCATTCCTGCCCGTAAACAGCGAACGGGAAGAAACGCCCAAGCTTTTGGTTGATTGGTGCAAAATCTGGAGATTGAACCTGATGGCGCAGCGCAATGGCGCGGCAAAAACATTGCCGTCGTGATTTGTGATGCGGGGCTAAAATCCCTTTCAACCGATTTATGTGGTTAGATGTGGCTTAAACCGGTTTGCCTGATAGCCACGTATTTTGCAGAGTTAACCTGTCATCAAGATGAACGAAATTCGCACGGTTTCCGACATTCAAGGTGCCGTGGTTTTCCGCAATCCCAACCTTTTGCGCAGGAAGCAAGGTGGCCATAGCAAGCGCTTGCTCAGGTGGGATGCCAACCTGATTGACCATCACTTTGACAGCTTTTTCAAAATCCAGATAGGCTCCGGCGAGGGTGCCGTCTTCTAAGGTAAGCCTGCCGTTTTTGATCTGGATTGTGCGCCCTTCAAGTGTAAAGCTTGTCATATCTGTACCGGCGGGAGCCATTGAATCGGTAACAAGGAATATCTGATCCTTGCCTTGTTTGGCCTGCATGGCCAGACGGATAGATTCGGTGTGCACATGGATGCCGTCGGCAATCAATCCCGCCGCCAAATCCGGATTATTCAGGGCCGCCCCGACAACGCCGGGTGCGCGGCTTTGAAATTGGCTCATGGCGTTAAACAGATGGGTCACCATGGTTGCGCCCGCTTTGCTGTATCGTTGACAGGTTTCATAATCCGCATCCGTATGGCCTAAAGACACGGTTGCGCCGGCGTTGGCCAATTGTATGACCTGTTCTTCAGTTACATTTTCCGGGGCAATTGTAACGATTAAGGCAGGCAAATTTTTGGCGGCATTAATCAGCAAGGCAAGATCGTTGTCGTCCATTGGCCGGATCAAGCGCGGATCATGGGCGCCTTTTCGTGCGATGGATAAATGCGGCCCTTCCAGATGCAAGCCGCCGATTCCTGTGGTGTTTTCTGAAATGGCTTGAAGGCAGGCGTTGATTGCCATTTTGGTTTTATCAAAGGTGTCGGTGATTAACGTGGGCAACAGAACGGTGGTGCCCCGGGTGGCGTGGGCCTTGGCAATGGTGCGCATAGAGGCCACGCCGGGATCATCATTAAGCATGATCCCGCCGCCGCCATTGACCTGAACATCAACAAAGCCGGGGGCAATGGTGCCGCCTGACAGTTTTACCTGATTGGCGGATTTGGGGGGCGCATCCACAATGCCGTGAAAGGCACCGTTTGACACAAGCAAGGTTTGGTTATGGTGTAAACATCTCCCATCGAAAATGTCGGCACCGAGATAGGCTGTGATATTGGTCATACTGTTTCTGTTACTTTGCGTAGATGTGGGGGGCTGTCGGGATTAATGCCGCGCGAAACGGCTAATTTTTCCACCATGGCATAGAATGAAATAATCAACGCGATCGGATCGGTTAACGGGTGACCTGTGCGAACATGGGCAAGGCTGTTTGCTCGGCGCGCCATGGTCGAGGTGACAAAGGCATTCGCCCCCATTTCTGCCATACGATCCGCAACATCGATCAAGCCCTGCTCGGCACGATCTCCCACCGCGAATCCAAGAACAGGGAAACCTTGCCCAATAATCGAGACAGGCCCGTGCAAAACTTCGGCAGAGGAATAGGCTTCGCCATGGATTTGGCAGGTTTCTTTCAGTTTCAGAGCGGCTTCGCCTGCGATGGCCCATGACGGGCCACGGCCGATGGTAAACAATGATGTGCGATCTTGTAGGGCCGCACGCAATTCTGGCCAATCATTTTTGACTGCGTTTTCAAGATGGGCTGGCAGGGCATGAATGGCAGATTTTAGTTCATCGTCACCTGCCCATTCGGCAAAAAAGATCAACCCGGCAACAACGGATGTGACGAACGTTTTCGTGGCCGCCACAGATTTTTCTTTCCCCGCATGAAGCATCAGTGACATATTCGATGTCTGCGCCAAGGGTGAATCGGGTTCATTGGTGATCGATACCGTCAAGGCACCATCATTGCGGGCGGATTTGGTAAGGGCGACGATATCGGGGCTTTGGCCGGATTGCGAAATGGTGATGCCAAGGGCGCGATCCAGCTTTAGCGGCGCATTATAAACCGACGCTACCGAGGGGCCAACGGA
The DNA here is from genome assembly GCA_947311455.1 of uncultured Marinosulfonomonas sp. GTDB lineage: Bacteria > Pseudomonadota > Alphaproteobacteria > Rhodobacterales > Rhodobacteraceae > Profundibacter. Next base: position 5,484 of record CAMZKY010000309.1, read on the forward strand.
GGCCAACGCCAGGCCCAAAACCAGCTCGGACGTGTATTTCAAATAGGTTGCCGCATGATCGGATGATCCGCGCGCCACGGAAATCAAAAAGGCTGGATCAAATTCACGTGCCTGCGCGGCAGCAGATTGTTGGCCACTTTGGCCTCGCGTTAATAGGCGTTCTACCGCGTCGGGGATTTCCAGAATTTCTTGACGCATCAGTGTTTGGTTCATTTTAGGGTCCTTAGAGTTTATCAATGCGCAATTCGGCGACGAAGTCATAAGCGTCGCCTCGATAAACGGAACGCGTAAATTCGACAACGCGACCGCCTTTTATGTAGGATGTCCGCTCAATATTCAGCCCCGCCGAGCCTTTTGGAATATTGAGCAATTCGACATCGCGTGTTTGTAGATTGATTGCAGAGATACGCTGTAATGCACGGGTAGGACGGTTTCCATCGCGTTCAAGTGCGTCATATAGTGATTCGGAAATCAAAGCTGGGTCGGGCAATATATCCGTTGGAAGCGAGGCGCGTTCAATCGCCATTGGCTTGCCGCCCGCCAAACGCAAACGGGTGATCCGCGCCACCTGCACGCCCGACGACAAACCCAGCGCGACCATTTCTTCGGGCGAAGGATCAAAAATGCCGCGCTCCAGTAATTGCGAAGACGCGTTTAATCCGCGCCGCGACATATCTTCGGAAAACGAGGTAAGGATAGACAAGGATTGTTCCACTTTTGGCACACGAAGCGCAACAACAGTGCCGGAACCGCGCCTTTGGGTGACAAGGCCTGCTTCAACCAATGGCTGGATGGCTTTGCGCACCGTAACCCGAGAAAGGCCTGTCATTTCAGCGATTTCGCGTTCGGGCGGTAGGGATGTTCCCGGGGCTAACGCCCCTGAAGTGATGGTTGTTTCCAAACGACGATACAGTTGCTGATATCGCGGGCCGCCATGCGCAACCAGCCACGCATCAGGATGTAAAATATCTTGCATCATCGCTATACTTCCTCGCTCGATGTAATACCCATACAATACCAAATACAAAAAACAAAGGATAATTGCGCGAAACTTGCCAATAATTACAAATATTACGTTTTTGCTGGACAAAGGGTATTATATTGGCATTATACATGCTGAAACCATTGGGGGGCAACCGATATGCAAGACCGATTGCTTGCAAGCACATCGACAGAAGCTGTGCATCGTGCTGCGCATGGTTTGGATATGCGCGAGGATAGCGATATTCTATCCATTTTACATCAATCCCAGCTGGAGGCTGTCCAAGCCGTTTCTCAATCTATACCTGCATTGAACAAAGGCGCGGCCGCGCTAGAAGCGGCGTTGCGCGCCGGCGGCAATATTGGCTATGCCGCTGCCGGATCTTCTGCAATTCAGGCACTGGCGGATGGTGTGGAAATTTCACCAACATTTGCCATACCGGCCAGCCGTATAAACATCATGCGGGCAGGCGGTTTTGGAAATATAACAAGTGCAGACGAGAGCGCAGAAGATGACGCCAGCGCCGCTACACGTGATGCCGAGGTGATTGGTCCCAAAGATTGTGTGATTTGCCTGGCCGCAAGTGGCAACACGATCTACCCCGTGACAATTATGGAAATCGCTATGGCGCGTGGGGCAATTGTGATTGGCATGTCAAACAATCCCGATGCAAAACTGCTAGAAGCCGATATTCCG
>CAMZKY010000310.1 GCA_947311455.1 uncultured Marinosulfonomonas sp.
CCGCCTAAGCGCCGCGTTCCAAACGTGGCGCCGATATGACACAGCACGGCAAAATCTGATGCAAACGCAATTGCGAAAGATATTGGGCATTGAAACGCTATCAGGGGATACGCGCGAAATGGCTGAAAGGATACTTGGATAAAGCCCACCTAAGGAATTCTGGAAACACTCTGGCTTCACTTGTTAGTTTATTGTGGAATTTCTATAAATTACAGGTATTTCGCACGCCGCCTGCAATGCTGATATACGACAAAGAAAATGTGGTAGTCACATAGGTAGGTAACACAATGGCTAGTATGCTTCGTGGTGGCATCGTTATGAACGAAGTGCTTCGTTGATCCCACCCCCCCGTTGATTATGCAGCCAAAGGTTTTTGAACCACGGCATCATTGGCGGGGGTAAAAGAAGATTTCGGCACCGACAATGACGGATTTTCTGTCCAGCGTGCCAGTGATGGCACCAATGTTTTCAATAATAATTCAACACCAACGCCGGGCACGACAAACGTATGTTTTACCCGTGGCACTATATTTTCAACAGCCAATGGCGAGGTTTCCATTGAACGCTTGCAATCCGGCGATCGGTTAATGCCCCAAGGCAACGGCCTGCAACCTATTCAATGGATTTGGACGCGCAAACAACCTTGCGATAAAATTCTCCAAAACCCAAATCTGAGTGCAATCAAAAAAGGCGCGCTTGGGAAAACCGAGCAGGTTGGCTAAGTGGGTATTTTGCTTGAAACCGGCGCGCCGCCTTTTTATGGGCTCATCGCCTCAAGCAACGGGCGTTTAATCAGGTATTTATCGGAAAACAGCTCGATTTCCAACGTATCGCGGTCTACACCTTGGGTGGCTTCGGCACTGCGAATAGCCACCATTTGCGCCGGAAAATTCCATTCATAAACAGCGCTTGAGGCATCCAGCCCCTCATAGCATTGCAACCGGATCAAGTGCCGCCCCAGCCCTGCTGAGATTGCCTTGGCAATTTCGGTTTTCCCGACGCCGGCTTCGCGTTCAAAAACAAGGGCCGCCCCAGTTTCAAGGCTAGAAACACCACCGTCGCCAAATCGCACCCGCAAACATAGTTTTACATCTCGAGCATTTGCAAAACGCCATCGATCGAAGAAATCTCAGTGCTCATTTTGGCCCCCCGTTGGATGGGCAAGAACTGCACACACAAACCTGGGCGTCAAAGTTATCATTGGCCCAACAGGTAAATTCCTTTGCTCTTTAACATCTCGGTCTCCGCTAAATTGGCTTTTTGACAAGAGATTTTGGTGTTTGTTATAGGTTATAACGAATCTAGGATTCCGGAATCGTGGAAACTTTGACCGCCGCTTTCCACGCCTAAGTTTACAATCCCGCCGCCAAACCTGAAAAAATTTGTATCAATTGATACGATTGCGCTTTTGTCAAAGCCCCGTTATCAATTCTGCATTGCAGCATAACAGGAGCAGACATGACAACGCCAACCCTAAAAGCCAAAGACGCCCCCGATATGAATTCATTTGATTGGCAAGACCCGTTTTATCTGGAGAGCCAGCTTTCCGAAGACGAGCGTATGTTACGCGACGCGGCCAAGGAATTTTCCCAAACCCTGCTGCAACCTAAAATCGTCGATGCCTACCGCGAAGAAACCGCCGACACCGAGATTTTCCGCCAGATGGGCGAAGCCGGATTGTTAGGCCTGACCATTCCCGAAGAATACGGCGGGCTGGGTGCAAATTACGTCACCTACGGCCTTGTGGCGCGTGAAATTGAGCGGGTAGATAGCGGGTATCGCTCGATGATGTCGGTGCAATCGTCACTGGTGATGTATCCGATTTATGCCTATGGATCCGAGGAACAGCGGATCAAATACCTGCCCGGATTGGCGGCAGGATCATTGATCGGCTGTTTTGGTTTGACCGAACCTGACGCAGGGTCAGATCCCGGCGGCATGAAAACCCGCGCAGAAAAAACCGCCACTGGATATAAGCTGACTGGTACGAAAATGTGGATTTCCAACAGCCCGTTTGCCGATGTGTTTGTGGTGTGGGCCAAATCCGATGCCCATGGTGGCAAAATCCGTGGCTTTATTCTTGAAAAAGGCATGAAAGGGCTTTCCGCCCCCAAAATCGGCGGCAAACTTTCGCTGCGCGCCTCGACTACGGGTGAAATCGTGATGGAAGGCGTTGAGGTCGGCGAAGATGCATTATTACCCAATGTCGAAGGTTTGAAAGGCCCGTTTGGCTGTTTGAACCGTGCGCGCTATGGCATTGCATGGGGGGTTATGGGCAGTGCTGAATTTTGCTGGCACGCGTCGCGTCAATATGGATTGGATCGCAAGCAATTTAACAAACCATTGGCCCAAACCCAGCTGTTCCAGAAAAAACTGGCTGATATGCAAACCGAAATCACCCTTGGTCTGCAAGCCGCACTGCGGGTAGGCCGTTTAATTGACGACGCGAATGCCGCGCCGGAAATGATTTCGATGATCAAACGCAACAATTGTGGCAAAGCCTTGGATATCGCAAGGATGAGCCGCGATATGCATGGCGGTAACGGTATTTCAGAGGACTTCCAGATCATGCGTCATATGATAAACTTGGAAACGGTCAACACCTATGAGGGCACCCATGATGTGCACGCGCTGATCCTTGGGCGTGCACAAACCGGGCTACAGGCTTTCGTTTAGGGGGAAGAATGGCTTTTGATATTTGGCGGGCCTTTGCCGCCGCGTCTTTTGTATTGATTGCCATTCCCGGCCCTACTGTTTTGCTGGTGGTTTCTTATGCCCTTTCTCAGGGGCGACAGGTGGCCATTGCCACAGCACTTGGGGTTGCTTTGGGCGATACCATCGCGGTCAGCGCGTCGCTGATGGGGGTGGGGGCGTTGCTGTTAACATCCGCATGGGTGTTTAGTGCGATTAAATGGATCGGCGCCGCCTATCTGGTTTATCTGGGGGTTACGATGCTGCGCGCAGCACCTGAACAGATAGAGGCCGCAAGCGTTACAAGAAGCACACCACGGCGGGTTTTTTTCCATGCCGCGTTGGTGACCGCGCTTAATCCGAAAGGTATTTTGTTTTTTCTGGCCTTTGTGCCGCAATTTATTCGCCCAGAACAGGCGATCATTCCACAGTTTGCAACTATGTTGATTACGTTTGTAACACTGGGCGCGCTGAATGCCTTGGCCTATGCCTTATTGGCGGCCAAGCTGCGTGATCACGCCCAAAACCCGATCCTGCGCATGTGGATGAACCGCGCCGGCGGAGCGGTTTTGATTGGCATGGGGGCGATGACGTCCACGTTCCAACGATAACCCATATTTATATTTAGAGAATGATTAAACATTCAGAGTTTTTCGGGCTTGACCTACAATCTCGCGAACGCGCTCTGCCACGACCGTGACATCAGCTCCAAACCCCAAAAATCGAACCCCCAATTCATGATATTGCGCATAATTTTCTGCACCATAAGTAATGATTCCCGATGCTTTTCCCGCGGCGTGAATGCGTTTAATTGCGTCTCTAATTGCCTCATTCACTTCGGGTGAATCCGGTTTTCCCGGGAATCCCATGTCTGCAGACAAGTCGGACGGCCCAATAAAAACCACATCGACCCCGTCGATATTAGCAATATCATCAATATTACGGATTGCTTCAACGGTTTCCACTTGGACGATCAAGCAAATTTGATCGTTTGCTTTTACGACATAATCCTTAATATCATTGTATCCAGATGCACGGATCATCGCAGGAGCCATACCCCGAGCCCCTGTGGGTGGGTAACGAACAGCGCTTACCATATGGGCGGCTTGTTGGGCAGTGTTCACCATCGGCACCAAAATATTTTGCGCCCCGATATCAAGAACCTGTTTCAAAAGCCACTCTCGCCCAATCGGAACACGCACCACAGGCGCGGCCCCTGCCCCGTTCATCGCTTGTAACTGCGCAAGAATAGTCTGGATGGTGTTTGGCGCATGTTCTCCGTCAATAACGCACCAGTCATATCCGGCATTGGCAACGATTTCAGCCATCATTGGATGTGCAAAACCCAGCCACATCCCCAACTGCGTTTCATCATGAGCAAGGGCGGTTTTCAATCGATTATCAAGACTATGCATAACATTTCCATGCTGATTTCAATCTATCAGTGTAAAACACTGCCGCTCGATGTGTCTCCATGCAAGTGAATTCCCTATGCACGGAGCACATTCCAGCCTAGCAATAATAAATTTCACCAAAAGGTTAGATTTTTCATAGGCATAATGCAGCCCTTTCGTTAAGCTGAAACCATAATTATTTTCTGTTCAAAACTTCTGGGAGGAACAACATGAACAAATATCTAAGTCGCGCGGCGGTTGCTGCAATCTCAATTGCCTTTGCAGGCCAGGCCATGGCTACGGAATGGAACGTATCTTTATGGGGGAAACGCCGCGCTTTTACCGAGCATGTTGAAAAGCTTGCGGAACTGATTTCAGCAAAAACCAATGGTGAATTCACCTTGAACATCTCATATGGTGGCCTTTCCAAGAACAAAGAAAATCTTGATGGCATTTCCATTGGCGCATTCGAAATGGCCCAATTCTGTGCCGGCTATCACCGCGATAAAAACCCGACAATTACTGTTCTTGAGCTGCCATTCCTTGGTGTTGCCAACTTGCAAGAGGAAGTCGCTGTTGCACGTGCTGTTTATGCCCATCCGGCAGTGCAAGCTGATTTGGCCCGTTGGAATGCCAAACTGTTGATGACGTCACCAATGCCCCAGTATAATATCGTTGGTACGGGGGATCCTCGCTCAACATTGGCGTCAATGAAAGGCATGCGTGTTCGCGCAACAGGCGGCGTTGGCAAAGCCTTCAAAGCTGTTGGTGCCGTTCCAACGTCCGTAACGGCAACCGAAGCCTATAATGCGATGGAATCCGGTGTGGTAGATACCGTGGCTTTCGCACAACACGCGCATTTGGCTTTTCGCACCATTGATATTGCCGAATGGTGGACAGAAAACCTGAACCCGGGCACGGTGAATTGCCCTGTTGTGGTTAATCAGGACGCCTATGACGCATTGTCAGAGTCCGAGCGTGCCGCACTTGACGGATCCGTAGACGAGGCGATTGCCCATTATGTTTCCAATTATGAGAAACTGCTGGCCAAATGGGACACTATTCTTGAGGAAAAGGGTGTAAAACGTGTGCACATTTCTGACGAAGATTTAGCCGCATTTCGCGCGGCTGCCGCGGATCCAATTCGTGAACAGTGGATTGCAGATATGTCAGCTCAGGGAATTCCGGCACAGGAACTCTATGATCTGGTCATGGATACTTTGAAAAAAGAACGCATGTAAAACGTTTAATGCCTCGGCGAAAATGCCGGGGCATTGATTTGGCTTTTGAATACAGGGGGTGCACATGGCTGGCGGAGCAAATGTGCTGGAAGATGGCTCAATATTAAGCCATCTTGATAGATCACTTTATAACCATGAAAAGAAACTTGCGCTCGTCAGTGGGCTCGCCGTTTTTTCACTGATGATACTTGCTGTTGTTTCCGTTGGAGGGCGTAATATGCTTAACGCCCCTCTTCCCGGATACGTAGATTGGATTGAGCAAGTCATGCCATTGATTGCGTTCATGGGGATTTCTTATACACAACGTGATGGTGGACATATTCGAATGGACATTCTGATCGGCAAATTACGTGGGCGCGCCAAGTGGGCAGCCGAGTTCATCACCACATTTGCGATGCTGATCTTGATGATTTTGCTAGTGTGGGGATCATGGGCACATTTTGATCGAAGCTTTGATTTTGCGCGGCCATATTGGAGTAACGACAGCTCTATCGATATCGCCATACCGATTTGGCCAGCCAAGCTGTTGGCACCTGTTGCGTTTTCAGTTTTATGCTTAAGGCTTGTTCTGCAGCTTTGGGGCTATGGGCGTGCATTCGTTCACGGATTATCATCACCTGTCGCTGTTCCTTTGATTAAAAGCGCAGCCGAGCAAGCCGCCGATGAAGCTGCGTTAATGACTCAAGACAAAGGGAACATATAATGGAACCCATTGATATTGGATTGGTTGTTTCCGCCGGAATGCTGGTTTTAGTTGTGCTGGGTATGCGTGTAGCTTTTGCCGCTGGCACAGCCGGATTGATTGGTTTAATCTGGATTTTTTGGGCAAAATTTGGCTATGCGCCAGATAAGTTTACAAAAGCCCTCATCGTTTCAGTCAAAATTGCAGGCCAAGTTCCCCATTCAAAAGTATCCTTTCAAGCGCTGTCCTTAATCCCGACGTTTATCTTGATCGGGTACCTTGCTTATTATGCTGGGTTAACCAAAGCTCTGTTCGAGGCCGCAAAACGTTGGGTCGGTTGGTTGCCAGGGGGAATGGCCGTTGCCACAGTTTTCGCCACTGCGGGCTTTGCAGCTGTATCTGGTGCCTCGGTGGCAACATCTGCCGTGTTTGCCCGTATCGCAATTCCGGAGATGCTAAAGGTCGGTTATGACAAGCGCTTTGCTGCGGGTGTTGTTGCGGCCGGTGGCACCCTTGCATCTTTGATACCGCCTTCGGCAATACTTGTTATTTACGCTATCATCGTCGAACAAGACGTCGGCAAACTGCTTTTAGCCGGCTTTATTCCGGGTGCCGTATCGGCGATCATATATGGGGCCTTAATCGTAGGGCTAGCTTTAGTCATTCCTAATTTCGGCCCACCTGTGGGGGGCTTCACATGGAAACAACGATTTGCCTCACTTCCCCCTGCCGCTCCAATCGCATTTGTTGTCTTTATTATTATCTTTTTTATCTACAATCCATTTGGCGGTGACGCTTGGGGAACCCCGACAGAAGGCGGTGCGCTCGGGGCATTTGTAGTCTTTTGTATGGCCGTGTTCAAAGGCATGCGTTGGGCCGAAATGAAAGATGCATTGATGGAAACGGCAAAACTTGCCGTTATGATATTTACCATCATCTGGGGCGTGCTAATTTACGTGCGGTTTTTAGGGTTTGCCGATTTACCAACTGCGTTTGCTGACTGGATAACGTCTCTGGATCAATCTCCGATGATGACGTTGGTTATGATCTTGCTGGCTTATGCGGTGCTTGGCATGTTTATGGATGCAATTGGAATGCTACTTTTAACCCTACCCGTGGTTTATCCCGCCGTTATGGCCTTAAACGGAGGCGAATTTGTTTCTGCTGCGGACAGTGCATTTGGGATGTCTGGCCCAATGTGTGCAATCTGGTTCGGGATTTTAGTAGTGAAAATGGCTGAGTTCTGTTTGATCACGCCCCCTATCGGTTTAAATTGCTTCGTTGTCGCGGGTGTTCGCGATGATTTGTCAGTTCAAGATGTTTTTGTTGGCGTTACGCCTTTCTTCATTGCCGATGCTGTCACTATCGCCACACTTGTTGCGTTTCCTTCAATTGTGCTTTGGATTCCCAGTTTAGCTTCATAATCCAATCCCGAAAAATGAATAATTGAGCGTCGCCCTGCGGCGCTCTTTTTTGTTTCAGAGCAAACTTTTTGTTTTTCAAAAGGTAAGCCATTCTTAACCCCGCCCATCTAAACAAATTAAACATAGCCAACGAAAAGGGGAGCGCCGATAAATACCATTAGTATTTTTAGCCCCCATACTTGGAGTTACAAAATATGACAGCAATGTTGACACTACAGGAGCGTTTGGATTTTGGCGCGGTAACCCCACTTAAATCATCTATTCTTGCTCTTGTTGGACAAGATATCGAAATTGACGCCTCTTCCGTTTCGCATATGGGAACTCTGTGCCTGCAGGTAATAATCGCCGCATCGGCAGATTGGGCCAAGGCGGGGCACCTTTTCAGTATTAAAAATCCCAGTGAAATTTGCGTCAATCAACTTGCCCTTCACGGGTTTTCACCGGACACCTTAAATGGAAACGTTACATGAGCCTGCAGATCCTTGCTGTCGATGACAGCCGAACAATTCGTGACATGTTAAACCTTACTCTAAGCCAAGCAGGGTTTAACCCCCATTTGGCCGACGACGGCATTCATGGCCTTGAGCTGTTAGAGGGATTAACACCCGGTGCAATCATTACAGACATAAACATGCCACGCATGGATGGGTTCGGATTTATCGATGCTGTTCGAAAAATCGAAAAACACCGCGCAACACCTATTTTGGTGCTCACAACTGAAAGTGCGCCCGAGCTTAAAAAACGGGCTCGAGATGCTGGTGCAACCGGATGGATCGTGAAACCATTTGAGCCCAAAAAATTGGTGCGCGCATTGCAAATGGTCACTGGATAGGAGCAAAACATGACGGATGAAGTTGATCCAATGATCGAAATTCGCGCTTCGTTTTTTGTGGAGTGCGAAGAACTTCTGGAATCCTTGCAAGATGGTTTGCAACTGATGGATGACGGTCAAAGTGATGACGAAACAATCAACGTGGTGTTTCGCGCAATACATTCAATCAAAGGCGGAGCTGGTGCCTTTGGCTTGGAAGAACTGGTTCGATTTGCACACCAGTTTGAAAGCGTACTAGACGGCGTTCGATCACATACAATTTTGGTTGATCGAACCGATATCGCGATTTTTTTTCAAGCAAGCGACATACTTGCCGATCTTGTGCGGGCTGCGCGTGACGATGAACCCGCAGATCAAGAAAAAGTGCAATCTATCCTTGATAAATTAAGTGTCATTCTTGGTGACAATGCCCAAGAAGAGGACGAGGTGGATGCGTCAGATTTTCAACCTATGGGTATAGCACTTGATTTAGGGCTTCCGGAACTATCAGATAATGAATCCGTTGATACCGACACCCAACACGAACCTGCGATAACAACCGACGCAATTAGTGCACCTGGGAATGAAAAACCAGAACATTTTTTAGAAGGCTTTAAAATCTTTTTCCAACCAGATAGTTCTCTTTATGAAACCGGCAATGAACCGCTTCATTTGTTAAAGCTTTTGCGTGAAATAGGCGAAGTCGATGTTAGCTGCGATACCTCAAATCTTAAGTCTCTTTCTGAATTAGAGGAAGAAAAATCTTATCTTGCCTGGACAATCTATTTAGCAACTGATGAAGACGAAGCGTCGGTTCGTGACATATTCGATTTTGTTGCCGATTTGTGCAAACTGGACATTTCCCCAATTTCCAATTCCACCCTTCCTCCCTCTAACAAAACCGATGACGCACCTTTGTCATCAGAACTTTCGATTGTACCAACTGCGAGCGAAACAGTGGTTCCACCGGCCCCCCCCCAAATTTCACAAAATACCGCTGATCTTCCTGTGAGAAAATCAACTGTTCCAACCCTCCCCAAAACAAACACCGACAACAATAAGCCTTCGAACAAACCGCGTCCCACTGTTCGAGTTGATCTTGAGCGCATAGACAGATTGGTCAATTTGGTTGGGGAGCTGGTCATCAATCAAGCAATGATTTCCCAAAGCGTTACCGATGCCGACTTACCTTCGAACTCTGCTATTTCGGCAGGCTTGGATGAATTTATGCAGCTCACGCGTGATATTCAAGACAGCGTTATGATGATACGGGCACAACCGGTAAAATCTCTTTTTCAACGGATGAGCCGCATCATACGCGAATCTTCAGCGATGGTTGGGAAATCTGTTTGCCTTAAGACCGATGGCGAGAACACAGAAGTTGACAAAACCGTCATTGAAAGGCTTGCAGATCCATTAACTCATATGATCCGAAATGCAGTAGATCACGGTATTGAGAAAGAAGAAGACCGCCTTAACGCCGACAAGCCAGCGGAAGGTATCGTCACTTTAATGGCCAGTCATAGATCGGGCCGTGTGATCATTGAAGTTTCTGATGACGGCGCAGGCATTAATCGCGAACGCGTTTTGCAAATCGCAATGGACAAAGGCTTGGTGGCCGAGAATTCCCAGCTTTCAGACACAGAAATTGATAATTTACTATTTTTGCCGGGTTTTTCCACAGCATCCGAAGTTTCCGATCTTTCAGGTCGCGGCGTCGGCATGGATGTGGTCAAAAGCTCCATTATTGCGCTTGGTGGACGTGTCACTATTCAATCGGAACCTGGCCAAGGCACAAAATTCACAATTAGCCTCCCTCTTACGCTTGCAGTTCTGGATGGAATGGTGATCGAAGTAGCCAAACAAATTCTTGTAGTTCCATTGAATGCTATCGCCGAAACTTTAACATTAACGCAAGAATCTGTGTTGCCATTGGGGCCAAATAATCGCGTGATAAAAGTAAGAGATGTCTTTGTTCCATTACTAGACTTAGGCTCTGAACTGGGGTTTCGTGCCCCGTTGAATAACTTCGATAATGCCGTGGTTTTGTTGATATCACAAGAAAATGGTACACAAGCCGCTTTGGTTGTCGATGCAATTCAGGATCAAAGGCAAGTGGTGATCAAAGGGCTTCAAAATACATTTGGCCGGCCATCTGGCGTTGCAGCAGCAACCATTCTTGGTGATGGGAAAATCGCATTGATCCTTGACCCGATCGACATTGTTTCTTCTGCAGAAAGTGCCGGAAATCTTGCCCAAAACAATCTACAACTCACAGGATAAAGTGCTATGAGCGAACAAGACAAAACAACACTTTCAACAGGCATCGAACTCTTAACATTTCAAGTGGGCGGTCAAGAATACGCTTTGGATATCATGTCTGTTCGTGAAATTAGAGGCTGGACCAAAGCCACACCACTTCCTCATGCGCCATCTTTCGTACGTGGTGTGATCAATCTTCGAGGAACCGTATTAACAATTGTAGATTTGGCTGATCGCCTCGGAATGGGTGCCGCACAAACCAGCGAGCGCAACGTGATTATAGTGGTGCACACCGGAAAGGAAACGGTGGGGCTGTTGGTAGATGCCGTTTCAGATATTCTGGCAATCAACACCACCGATTTACAGGATCCGCCGGATATGTCTGCGGCTGAATGTGAAGAATCTTTTGTAAGCGCGTTAACAATTTCGGAGGGACGTATGATTCGTGTATTAGCGATCGCAGCGGCCCTTCCGACTGAAAGCGAAGAGGCTGCATAGGGATGAACGTTCACGTCGAACATTTAAACATGACAGAAACGGAATTTAAAGCTATTGTCGATATTGCATATGTTGAAGCTGGATTAGTATTCCCACCTGAAAAGGCCTCATTAGTAAGCACACGCATTCGAAAAAGGGTGCGCAGCTTGGGGCTTTCTGGGTTTTCTGATTATATTGCCCTTGTGAACTCGGCTTCTGGGGAACAAGAACGGCGTACGATGATTTCCTCGCTTACGACTAATGTTTCAAAATTTTTTCGTGAAAACCACCACTTCGAATATCTTAAAACGGAAATATTGCCTGAACTGATTAATCGAGCAAAAAGAGGTGAACGGATCAGGCTTTGGTCTGCGGGGTGTTCTACGGGGCAAGAACCCTATTCATTGGCCCTGACGGCTTTAAGCGTTGATGTAAATCTTGATAGATATGATATTAAAATCCTAGCAACGGATATTGACGAGAATGTCATTAAAACTGGGCAGTCCGGATTTTACCCGGAACGGTCCAGAGCCGAAATTTCCGCACACCAACTAACAAAATTCTTATTACCCTTTGAGAAAAATCAAGAAACCGGGTTTATCCTAAGCGATAAGGTTAGAAATCTTGTTTCTTTTCGGGAGTTAAACCTCTTAAAACCTTGGCCATTTTCCGGGTATTTTGATGTAATTTTCTGCCGCAATGTGGTGATCTATTTTGATCAAATCACACAAAAGAAACTATGGACTAGATTTGAAGAATCTCTAAACGAAAATGGCTGGTTATTTGTTGGCCATTCAGAAAGGTTTTCTGAAGGTTCTAACACTAATTTCCACTTGGTTGGCCCTACAACTTATCAACTCCGCACCCCCAAGCTGAACGAGGAAGAGGACTAAATGCAATGGCATTGAGAAATCAAATTCGCATTATGGTCGTGGACGATATGTCAACCAGTCGCGGGCTTATAACACAAGCTTTAGATTCCTTTGGAATCTCAAATGTCGCCAGTGCAGCTGATGGCACTACAGCCTTGCAAACGATTCAATCAGCACCGGTTCATCTTGTCATTTCTGACTATAATATGCCTGGAATGGATGGTTTGCACCTTCTTCACGCTTTGCGTCAAAACCCGCCGACAAAAGGCACGGGGTTTATTCTTATTACAGGACGTGCTGACAAAGAAATCGTTGATAAAGGGCGCCAGCTTGGCATGAACAATTTCTTGAAAAAACCGTTCACACCCCAAGAATTGCACGCGTGCATCGAAGCAGTTGTAGGGCGTTTGTAAATGAAAACTGATCATCAAAATGTATTCTCCGCTTGTGGCGAACATATATCGCTTGGAGAGCTACAAAAACGAATTTCGTCAGAACTGTCTAGCGTTGCTGAGCTTTGTATTGACGTCGAAAATGCATTGGGAGATTTCATTAAGGCACCCAAAGAAAACGAAGAAAAAACAATTGTTACGGTCCAGAATTTAGACAGGATAAGGCAGGTTTTAGAAAACCTATCAGCTTTAACTGCTTTTTTGTCAAACCGAAGCAATAATACTGGAATTAAGCACTATATTTCGGTGAAAGACGTAAACGAGCTTATTCTGTTACGAGCGGTCTCAGCCCGTTTAACCGGCTCTGGCAAAGAGACACCTCAAGCTAATATAGATTCTGAAACGGCCGGGGTTATATGGATTGATCCTGTTTAAGGTTAAACGCGCCAACCAAGTACGCGTGCTTCTATCAGACTTAAGCAAATACTTAACGCAACACCAAGCATTGACAGGATTGTTACCCCTGCAAACAATCGTTCAAGATCATAAAGTGATCCTGCTTCTAAAATATATGCACCAACCCCATATTCCGCTCCTATCATTTCAGCGGCCGTCAATAAAATGATTGCGATTGCAAGCGATACCCTTAACCCAGAAAGGATTCCCGGCATTGCGCCTGGCAATACAATTTTTCGAATAATGCTTTTTGTGCTTATCCCGAAGCTTTGAGCCATACGGATCAAGGACCGGTCGACATTATCGACCGCTCCGTATGTCGAAACAACTGTCGGAGTGAAAGTGCCAAATGCGATCAAGGCATATTTGGATGTTTCGTCAATACCGAACCAAATCACAAATAGTGGAAGTAACGCGATTTTTGGTATCGGGAATAGGGCCGCAACCAATGGGATCAAACCAGAACGCATCACACTGGACAAACCGATCATCAATCCAACAACAATGCCGGCACCTGCACCCAAAAATGCCCCTATACCCAAGCGCGCTAAAGATAGTGATAGGTGCGTCCATAGTAAGCCGCTTGCGGCCAAATCAAAGAGCGTGCGCGCCACATCCGATGGGCGCGGAAGCGTCAAGTTACTAATCCAACCCGCACGGGTTCCCCATTCTGCAAACAATATCAGACAGACAAAAACCAAAGCTCCGACACCGCGGATGCGTTTTGGGCGAAACCCTCCTCCGCGAAAAGGCACGGGCCGGATCACTTTAACAACTCCTGATCGGCTGCTACGGCTTCGTTTTTCATTAGGTGCCACAACTGCTTTTCAATTCTGGTCAATTCAGGATCGCCGGCCTGTCGTTGTTCAATCGGGATTTCGATGTCAATCACCTTTCTAATTTGGCCGGGACGCCGAGAGAGAACCACAATCTTGTGCCCCAAACGCACAGCTTCGGATAGGTTATGTGTCACATAGACAGCCGTAAATGGTTGGCGCGTCCAAAGACCAATCAGATCATCCATCAAAAGCTCACGTGTTTGGGCATCCAATGCAGACAAAGGTTCGTCCATCAGCCAAACGGCGGGCCGAACGGCCAAAGCCCGCGCAATTGCGACCCGCTGTTTCATCCCACCCGACAGGTTCTTTGGCAATGCATCGGCAAAATCCGAAAGCTTGGTTCGCGCCAAAACGTCCGACACAATTTTATCAATTTCCTTTTTCTCTAGCCCATGATCCTCCAATACAAGCCGAACATTATTGGCGGCACTGCGCCACGGAAGCAATGCGAAATCCTGAAAGACAAAGGTAAACGGATTTAGGCTATCAGGGTTGGGTTCGGAAAGCTGCAAGACTTGCCCCGATGTTGGCCGTTCAAGCCCGCCAATAAATCGAAGCAAAGTTGATTTTCCACAGCCGGATGGCCCGACAATACAGACAATCTGACCATCCGGAATATCCAAATTGATATCATTGAGCACCTCGGTTTCGCCATATCGGTGCGTTAGGGCATCTATGCGTAAATCCATGTGTAAAAGCGCCGGTTAAAGCGCCCTAAACCTTATTGTTTACATGATGGTTTTCACATAGCTATCATCAACCACAGTTTCATAGGAAACTCTTTCTTTAACCAAACCTTCCGACTTGAACCAGCTCAGTTGATCTTTGACCGATGTTGCATTCAGTGCAGCGCCTTCGTTGATGAGCATTGCGCCAGCTCGAATTGACCGCGCCGCTTTTTCGATTGGTTTATCTGCATAGACATATTTATGAACAAGATTGACCATCTCATCAGCAGCCTGCGCACCAGCCGTCATACGAACGAGTGAATCATTAAAATCCGTTGCCCCCATAGAAAATGCTTTTAGAAAGTTTTCCGTTTTGGCACGTTCATTGGCCGCGTTATGCGCAGAGGTAAACACTGTCGTAACTTGATAGTTTGGAATGTAATCTGCTACATTTCCAATAATATGTGCCTTCCCTGCCCCATCCAGAGCTGACGCAATATGCGGCACAATCGACCACGCATCAATTTGCCCCGATTTAAGCGCCCCAATAATTGCACCAACTTTGTTGAGCGGTTTGAAATGTAGGTCTGCACCCTCTTTTTTGGCAATTTGTGATCCCATATAGTGAAATGAAGATCCCGCTTGGGTCATGCCAAAAGACTTCCCATCTAGATGGCCAGGCGATGTCAATCCAGCGCCAAAAGCAGCGGTTGATGCTAAGATCTTTTGTCCGTTGTAATCAGGATGTTCAGAAAGGGCGCCACCAATCACTTTGGCTGCGCCTTTTTCAGCAAGTGAAATCAAACCGCCCGAAATAGCAGTCACAGCATAATCGATGTCACCGGATGCAATAGCGACAGCCATCGGCGTTGCCGCTTGGAAAAACTTAAACTCAACATCCAATCCGAGATCTGCAAAATACCCGCGTTCAAATGCAACAAAACTTGCAGAATGGCTGGTAAAACGCAAGGCGCCAACTTTGATTTTATTGCCAGCAAGTGCTGGCGAAGCCAAAAGAGGGGCTGTCGCAGCTGCTCCCATAAGAACCAAGGATTGGCGGCGTGTAAATTTTGTCATTGTTCAGTCTCCCTTAACAAATGTTTAATCTATAAAAGGCACAACTGATAACTTTGTCAATGAAAGGTCTCTAAATCTGACCTAATTTTTCCATGCGCGCAGATCTAAGACGAGCGAAATCATCACCAGCATGATAGCTTGAACGTGTTAAAGGTGTTGCCGAAACCATCAAAAAGCCTTTTCCATAAGCCGCCTTTTCGTATGCAGAAAACTCCTCCGGGGTTACAAAACGATCTAGGGTGTGGTGCTTGGGTGTAGGTTGCAGATACTGGCCGATTGTTAAGAAATCAATGTCTGCCGCACGCATGTCATCCATAACTTGGCGTACCTCTTGTGCATTTTCCCCAAGACCTACCATAATTCCCGATTTGGTAAAGATCGTTGGGTCAAGTTCCTTAACCCGTTGTAACAATCGCAATGAGTGAAAGTATCGCGCACCTGCACGCACGGTTGGATACAAACCAGGCACAGTTTCCAGATTATGATTGAAAACATCTGGTTTCGCATCAACCACAACCTCAAGCGCCCCATTTTCGGCGTGTAAAAAATCTGGCGTCAGGATTTCGATTGTGGTCTGAGGGGATTGATGACGCACTGCGCGAATGGTTTGGGCAAAATGCTCGGCCCCGCCATCAGCCACGTCATCACGATCAACAGACGTGATAACCACGTGATTTAGCCCCAGTTTGCTAACGGCTTGGGCAACCTTGCCTGGCTCAAAAGCATCCAAAACCCCGGGCGTTTCAGGCTTGCCGGTTGCGATATTGCAAAAGCTACACCCCCGCGTACAAATTTCGCCCATAATCATCATCGTGGCATGCCCTGCCGACCAACATTCCCCGACATTTGGACAACCGGCCTCTTCGCAAACTGTCGTTAAACCGTTGTCGCGCATAATTTTATGCGTTTCGGCATATTCTTTTCCACCGGGTGCACGAACCCTTATCCATTTGGGCTTTTTAGGCTGAGGATTGTCAGCACGGTGGTTTTTTTCTGGGTGACGTTGATCCGGAATATTGAGGTCTCTCATCAGATTTTCCCCTGATTAACACGACAAAATTTCTTTATCGTCTGACCTATCTGTACGCAGGTTTCAAGACCACTTTCAGAAAATGTTATCTCGTAATTTGTTAGGTAAGAAGGAACGTTTGATCTGAAACCGATAATCGAAGATGGGCGGGAACCACCGATGGGAAACGCGCGCGCCTAAGATTGCAATCTTGGAATATAGCAGAGCAAGGCGAAAGATGACCCTGTGCAAAACCAACAAACGGCAACGTGCGGATTGCGCCTAGTTTAGAATCATAATAAAAAGCAAGTAACCCGATTTTGGGATAATCAAACAAAGGATTTTAATATGCATGTAGGTGTAAAAGTTCCGTCCATCACATTCCACACGCGTGTGCGCGATGAATCGATCGGCGGGGATAACCCGTTTCGGTGGCAAGACATGACAAGCGATGACTATTTCAAAGGTAAGCGCGTTGTTTTGTTTTCCCTTCCAGGCGCATTTACCCCAACTTGTTCAACATTCCAGTTGCCCGGCTATGAAAATAATGCAGGCAAATTTTCCGATCTAGGTGTTGATGAAATCTATTGCATGGCTGTAAATGACAGCTTTGTTATGAATGCTTGGGCTCGTGGCCAAAAACTGGAAAATGTGAAGGTTATTCCCGATGGCGCAGGTGAATTCACCCGTCAAATCGGTATGCTGGTTGACAAATCCAATATCGGCTTTGGTGCCCGTTCATGGCGGTATGCGGCAGTGGTGAATGACGGCGTTATCGAAGCCTGGTTCGAAGAGCCCGGCCGCGAAGACAATCACGGCGAAGATCCCTATGGGGTTTCATCACCAGAAACAGTTTTGGAATGGTTAGAAGCCAACGCATAACCAGATCACAAACAAACGTAAAAGGCCCGCAAATTGTTGCGGGCCTTTTTGATTAGCCGATCATTGGGCCATGTGGGCCGAATTTTTTATCGTAGTGCCGTTTAAGCCGCTGTAACGCAATGCGTAATACAATTTTTCCAGATCGTGCAGACCACCCCATTCGCCTCTCCACCATCTCCATGCCTTCTAGATAACAACAGCAACGCAGAACAACATCACCCAATCCCGGCCCCAGATCTCGCAATGCATTCGAAACACGCTCCCGGGCCGCCGACGATAACGATTTAATGGATTTTTCATCGTCATTGTCCGCTTCGGCGTCTAACATAAAGTTTTCCCAATTCCGGGTCATCTTTGGCCCCATATGTGCCAATTCAAAATCCTCTTGCAATCGTTCACCAGCAACAACGAGCGGCGCGTCCAGAAATGGATTACCATCTTTATCTTTACGCCGCGCCAGCGTCGAAAGTGGCGTTTCTCCCATGTTGTATTTTGTCGAACGAACACGCCCACCCGAATAGCTGTCAGCCTTGGTGGACGTTGAGGAATTTGGATGGCCTATGTGAAATGCAGGCGCTTCACCAAACCCGGCGTTGGCATTTTCGGCGTCTGCTAACAACCGTTTTAAAGCAGATCGTCCTTTTGCCGAAATTTGGTATCTAACAATGCGGGCTGTTTCCGCACCTTCGGTTGTGCATAAAATCCAGCCTTTCAAAGCCATTGATTGTGCAATTTCGCGGTCTACCACAGCTGTCCGGGAGGATTCTCCTGAGGCTTTATCCCGCACAACCACGGCTTTATCCATATCTTTGGCAACGGCCAAAACCGAACCTGTTTCACACAATCTACGTAAAATACGCCGCGCCTCGCGCGTAAGTGTTTGGTCCGGGCTTTCGGTATCAAAGTGACGAATCGGGGCTGACATAGTGCATTGATCCTTTTCATAAATAACTTGTTCACTGGCAAATAAGCGCCCCCAATACGTAAGGGCTTCATCCACCAACGGATCGTCGCGTCTGTTTTCAAACCGCCTGATTTGGCGCATCACCGTTGAAGCGTGGCAATCGAATTGGCGTGCAATTTCACGAATTGATGTGCCCGTTTCGGTATGAACCAAATACCTCATTGCCTCGGTAGGAAGCCATTCAGGAAGGCGAGCCGGAACAAGGTTATGATCCGGTTTGCCTTCTTTGGGTTTTTCCACGGTTTTCATTTTGATCTCAAAGGTTATCCACAGACACAAGCTAGAGCTGTAATTGTTACACTTTCGTTAACAATAGCGACTTTGTTCATCATTGTTTCCAAATGATAAACAATTCTAAAAGCACAGTTCGGGGAAAACTGGAATCCGCAACACCCCCTTAAGATGTGTTTAATGGTGGTGTAAAATAGGAGCAATTATGACCGACATATTCAAAACAGTTAAATCACTAAATCGCCCAAGCTTGCTAATCCGTGCCGCCCGCATTGGGTTGGTTAATTATAATCGAAAACGGGATTTAGGCAAAATCGTGCGCGATGGAAAGGTGCCCGCGTATGGAAAAGCATTGCCAACCTTGATTTCCGTTGAAAATCAGATGGAAGGGGAGCGTCTTGAAGGCGACACTTCTTACAGCATCGCCAATCATGTTCTTGTTCTCATTGCGTTAATGGCCGAAACCGGATTTGCCCAAGCCAGAATGGAGTAACGTGTTGCTTATCAAGCATAAAATCAAACGAATGCATCCGGCGAGGAAGCTTTTTTGTCTTTGATAAATTGCTCGAGCTTTGCCGCAATTTCAGGATCAAGCGGGGGTTGCTGGTAGTTTTCCAACAAGGTTTTCACGCGAATGGCAGCCAGTGCTTGCGTATCGCGCGCGCCTTCCTCGTCCCAGGTTTCGAAGGGTTTGTAATCGAACACATCAGTGCGCCAGAACGCATCCTTAAAATTAGTTTGCGTATGAACACTACCCAAATAATCCCCCCCAGCCCCCCCTACGCCAATTCCCCCCATGCCTTGTGCATAGGCGGCGGTTGCAACCCGTGCGCCCA
>CAMZKY010000311.1 GCA_947311455.1 uncultured Marinosulfonomonas sp.
AAAGAATCAGATGTGGCCTTTATTCAGGCACTTGCCGAATTGCTGAATGAAAACGATCTGACCGAACTGCAAGTCAAACGCATCTATGGCGGAAACGACAGCATGAATGTGCGCGTCAGCCGCAAAAAACACGTTATCGCCTCCGCGCCGGTGGCAGCCGCGCCCTTGGCACCGGCCCCCGCCGCCGCCGCGATTGCCGAGCCAACAACATCCGCGCCCGTTTCCGAAGATCCGGCCGCACATCCCGGGGCTGTAACATCCCCCATGGTTGGCACGGCCTACCTTCAGGCCGAACCCGGCTCACCACCGTTTGTCAGCGTTGGTGCCAAAGTAAACGAAGGCGATACCATCCTGATTATCGAAGCCATGAAAACCATGAACCACATCCCTGCCCCGCATTCCGGCACGGTGAAACGCATTCTTGTTGCCGATGGCGACGCGCTTGAATTTGGTGCGCCTTTGATGATTATCGAATAGGGGTTGATCATGTTTGATAAAATCCTGATTGCAAACCGCGGCGAAATTGCGCTGCGCGTTGTGCGGGCCTGCCGCGAAATGGGCATCAAAAGCGTCGCAGTGCATTCCACCGCCGATTCCGATGCCATGCACGTGCGCATGGCTGATGAGGCGATCTGCATTGGCCCGCCATCTGGCACCGAAAGTTATCTAAAAATACCCGCGATTATCTCCGCATGCGAAGTGACTGGTGCGCAAGCCATTCACCCGGGTTATGGCTTTTTGTCGGAAAATGCCGATTTTGTGCAAGTGATCGAAGATCACGGCCTAACATTTATCGGCCCCACGGCGGAGCATATCCGCATTATGGGCGATAAAATCACTGCAATTGACACAATTAAGCGCCTTGGCGTGCCTTGTGTGCCCGGTTCTGGCGGTGGCGTGCCTACGGTAGATGAAGCCAAGCGCATCGGCGAAGAAATCGGTTATCCGGTGATTGTCAAAGCCACGGCAGGTGGCGGTGGGCGCGGGATGAAATTGGCCGAAACCGCTGCAGATATGGAAAGCGCCTTTCACACCGCCCGCGCCGAGGCCCTATCAGGGTTTGGCAATGACGAAGTTTATATTGAAAAATACCTGACTCGCCCGCGTCACATCGAAATTCAGGTGTTTGGAGATGGCAAAGGCAATGCTGTGCATCTGGGCGAACGTGATTGTTCCCTGCAACGCCGCCATCAAAAAGTATTCGAAGAAGCCCCCGGCCCCTGCATCACCCCTGAAATGCGTGCGAAAATTGGCAAGGTTTGTGCAGATGCCGTGGCTGGTATCAATTACATTGGTGCGGGCACGATTGAATTCCTGTTTGAAGATGGCGAGTTCTATTTCATCGAAATGAACACCCGTTTGCAAGTGGAACATCCCGTCACCGAGGCCATTTTCGGTGTTGATCTGGTGCGCGAACAAATCCGCGTTGCAGCCGGTTTGCCAATGTCATTTTCGCAAGATGATCTGAAAATTAACGGCCACGCTATCGAGGTGCGGATAAATGCTGAAAAACTGCCGAATTTCACCCCCTGCCCCGGCACAATCACCCAATATCACGCCCCGGGTGGCCTTGGGGTGCGGATGGATTCCGCGCTCTATGACGGCTACAAAATCCCGCCCTACTACGACAGTTTGATTGGTAAACTGATTGTGCATGGCAGGGATCGTGCCGAAGCCCTTGCGCGCCTTGAACGGGCCTTGGGCGAATTGATTGTTGACGGGGTCGATACCAGTTTGCCGTTGTTTAATGCCTTGCTGGCTGAAAAAGACATCCAGACAGGGGATTATAACATCCACTGGTTGGAGAAATGGCTAGAAGAAAACCTAGGTTAACAGCTACGGCGCGTCGCGGCCAATCAACACACAGGTTCCGCGACGTGTACCAATTGTGCGGTAGTGATCCTGAGCGCTTTGGCGATTGTTTTTGGCAAGAAAATTCCAATCGGTCTAATGCAGATCATAACCTAACACATTGGGCATCATGGGAGGCAATATCAAATACGCGTGCGCCCTTAATTCCCGCAGTAAAAGGCACAATCAGATGGGAGTGGCTTTTATTCATCCGTCAAATTCTGCTTTCTTGCTCTGAATAAGTTTTGATTTTGACAAAATCGTAGAAACCCAAACTTCGCTCCTGAATTCTAAAACGGCATATTATTGGCGGATTTCATCTGCCCCTGATATATAGAGGCAGGGAAATTGCAGTAACAAAGCATTCAAATGTCAGAAATCACGCCTCAAATTTTACTAAATGCCTATGCGATCGGAGTTTTTCCTATGTCGGAATCGCGGGATGACCCAACCTTGTTTTGGGTTGATCCCGAGAGGCGCGGGATTTTTGATTTAGATCGGTTCCATATTTCCAAAAGCTTAAGCAAGGCCATCCGGAAACAACAGTTTTCAGTAACCCTAAATCAATCTTTTTCTCAGGTTGTTGAACATTGCGCTGCCCGTGAAGAAACGTGGATTAATACGACATTGTTTGCGCTATATGGTGAATTGCACGATATGGGCTATGCGCATTCCGTCGAGGTTTGGGATGAAAACCTATTGGTTGGCGGGGTGTTTGGGCTGGCCATCGGTGGCGGTTTTTTTGGAGAAAGCATGTTCTCGACCAAAACCAATGCATCAAAAATTGCGCTGGCATATTTAACCAAACATCTGTCGAACTGCGGATTTTCCCTATTTGATACACAATTCATCACCCCGCACCTGGCCTCGCTTGGGGCATGCGAAATTTCGCGGCGCGAATACAAAGCAAGGCTGTCAAAGGCTGTTATTTCAAACGCCACAATAAGCAGCCAGAAATTCCCGACGGCCTATTCCGTTTTGCAGCGCAGCGCCCATACATCGTAACGTTGATGATCCAGCGCATTCAGCGCAGGGGCCGCAGCGATCATCCAGCCCGAAAAAATCGCACTGCCGGATCCCAGATCCGTAATATCCAAATACGCGTAAGCATTTCCAGATGGATTGCCTTCGGGATAGCGACAATCGGTCAGACGAATTTCAAGGCGGCCGTAGATTGCCGATTGCCCCACATTCAGCTCGATATCCGTAAGGCTTCCGTCAACTTTATCCAAACCACGTAAAATCGCAGCCGGTGCCGACGTTACCTTTTCGGCATGGGCTGGAAACGCCAAAAAGGCCATTGATGCGATCAGTAAAAACCGCGTCATTCGTTGTTTCCGCCCGATACGAATTTCATCAGCAACGTAATCAGGCTAACGGCACCTTGCGTGTCTTCTATTTCGTCATTCGGGGCAAAATTATCCAGCGATCCACCAGGGAAAACTTCAACGAAATTGCCGCCCAACAGCCCCTCCGAGGAAATCACAATCGCGCTGTCATCTGGAATGAGCACGCCTTCGTTCACCATCAATGTTGTGTCTGCGCGGTAAGTTTGTGAATTCAGCTCCATGCCCGAAACCGTGCCAATTTTCACCCCCGCTAGGCGCACATCCGTGCCGATAGTGATACCTTCGCCTGATCTGAAACTGGCGGTTAAAGGATAATCGCCGGATTTTGCTGTGGTAAATCCCGATGCTTGGCCAAGATAAAACAAAAACGATGCAGCAACGGCCAAAACCGCGCCACCGACCAATACTTCTGGGGTGGATTCAGCCATGCCGACTATTCAGGTTGCCACGCCGCGTAATCGCGTGATTCTGTTTTTACCCCGTGGGTCATTGATCCCGAAGGTGTATACGCAGCGGGCGATCCGGTCAGATTTTCCTGATGGGGTTTTTCCCATGATCTGTGAACCAAAGGCGATTTGGTGGGGGGCTGATCCCATGTGAAGTGCAACCATCCGTGCCATTCCGGCGGAACCTGACTTGCTTCAGGCGCATCGTGATAACACACCCAGCGGCGTTTCCCATCGCGGGTTTCGTAATATTTATTGCCCTGATCATCTTCGCCCACTTTTACACCCTTGCGCCACGTAAACAAACGCGTGCCCAAAGTTTGGCCATGATACCAGGTGATATAGCGAAGAATAGATTTAAGCATGAAAGCCTCCGTCGATGCGTTGGTCTAGATATGCCCCAATCAACGCCCAAGGTCTAGGGAAAGATGGGAAAACCGGCAAATTCTGTCTTACTTTGGCAAGCGCGCTGTGACTTCGATTTCGATTTTCATTGCCGGATCAATCAATCCGGCCTCGATCATCGTTGCCGCAGGGGGATTTTCGCCAAACGCTTGTTTTAACAAGGGCCAGCACGGTTCAAAATCATTGCGGTTGGGCAGGATGTAGTGCACGCGCACCACGTCGGCGAATCCGGCGCCGGCTGATTCCAATGCGTTTTCGATATGCCCCAAAGCCAGCGCGCATTGATCCACCACATTTTCCGGCGTTGTCATGGTGGCGTGATCATTGCCAACCGTGCCGGAAACATGCACCCAGCCATCGGCCACCACCGCGCGGCAGTAACCGATTTTAGGTTCATACGCAGACCCCGACGAAATCCGCCGAATTGTCATCAGCTTGCGCTCGCTTCTTCTTTATTGCTGTCAGAATAAATAAGCAGCGGATTGGCGTCAGACGTGACAGCCTCTTCGTTCACAACAACTTCGTCCACATTTTCGGTACTTGGCAGATCGAACATTGTATCCAGCAAGATGTCTTCCATGATCGAACGCAGACCGCGCGCACCGGTTTTCCGTTCGATCGCGCGTTTGGCGATGGCTTGCAGCGCGTCATCTGTAAATGTTAGCTTGGCGTCTTCAATTTCGAACAGGCGTTGATATTGTTTCACCAGCGCATTTTTAGGCTGCGTTAGAATCGTTACCAACGCATCCTCGTCCAGATCGGTCAGGGTGGCGATCACAGGCAAACGGCCAACAAATTCAGGGATCAGGCCAAATTTCAGCAAATCTTCAGGTTCAAGATCTTGCAGCATATCGCCGATACCGCGTTCATCATCATTTTTGACATCCGCGCCAAACCCAATTCCCGAGCCTTTGCCACGTTGGGCAATGATTTTTTCAAGGCCGGCAAAGGCACCGCCACAAACAAACAGGATATTCGTGGTGTCAACTTGCAGGAATTCCTGCTGCGGATGCTTGCGCCCGCCTTGCGGTGGAACAGAGGCAATCGTGCCTTCCATAATTTTCAAAAGCGCTTGCTGCACACCCTCGCCCGAGACATC
>CAMZKY010000312.1 GCA_947311455.1 uncultured Marinosulfonomonas sp.
GGATCAATCACATTGTTGATAAAGCTTTTCGCGTTCTGCGCCGATTTCCCCTGATAACTGTCGATACTATCGGTGCCCAGATTCTGATAGCGAAACGGATAGCCTGCGGTTTCACAATAGCCCGCAATCAACCCGCCCATCATCTGGATCAAGGTGGTTTTCCCCGTCCCGGGCGCGCCATCCCCCATAAAGGTAAAGATAAAGCCCCCCAATTCGGCAAACGGATTCAGCTTGCGCTCAAAATCATAGGCCATCAGCATTTTGGACAGCTTCATCGCCTGATACTTGGCAATGTGATTGCCCACCACTTCGTTTGGTTTTTTGAACGTCATGGTCAGTTTACT
This sequence comes from uncultured Marinosulfonomonas sp., assembly GCA_947311455.1. Lineage (GTDB taxonomy): Bacteria > Pseudomonadota > Alphaproteobacteria > Rhodobacterales > Rhodobacteraceae > Profundibacter. The sequence goes on from CAMZKY010000312.1 coordinate 345, forward strand.
GCCCTTGACCGCGCGGGCGGGCACAAATCCGGCGATGGTTAATCCGTCGGCCTCAACACGATAGGATGCGCCGGTAAAGGCGGCCAAACGCGGTGCGTTTTGTGCGCGCAGGGCCACCTTTTCCATCACCTGCTCACAATAGGCCATCACCGTAGGAATTAACTTGGGTTCCTCATCGGCAAAGGTGTCCAGATCCTGATCCAGTTCCCACAACGCGCCATACAGCGCCAACCCCGCATTGTCGGTCAAAATCTCCTCGACCTCGCCAATTTCCACCGTCACCTCACCCGCGTTTGACGCTAACAGGTATGAGGTGGCATTGGCAAAAGAATACAAAACCGCCAGCGCCTCGGCGGCCAATAATTCGGTAAATTCCGCCTTTTTGCCCGTCGGCAAAGACCCTTGCAAATTGTCGTTCTTTAACGCAACCAATCCCGTGGCCTCGCCAAACCCTTCGCCCACCGCCAGCGCGATCGCCAATGCGCGGCGCAGGGATGACATGGTGTTGGCCTGCACCGGCGAGGTAATCGGATCATCCCCATCCGCGCCCTCGATCCGCGCCAAAATCTGCACCCCTTCAGGGCGCGCCGTGGATCGCGTCACCAGCCCCGGCGTGGTGGAGCGAAACCGCCGCCGTGTGCCTAAACCAGCCGATTTTTCAACCCGCGCGCCGTCTTTGGCTTTGGCAATCCGCGGCGTATGATCAAACCCCGCCAACATCTGCGCCGCCGCCCCGTAATGCTTGCGAATGGCGTCTTCCGATAATTCCATTTGGTCAGATGGCATGCTCATAAATAAATTCCCTTAATTCTTCTTGTCTTAAATACCTGCGCCGCAGGCATAGAATCTTTTACCGATACGATAAAACCCGCCCATGCGGTGAGACCACAAACTTTCTAACCGAATGAAACCCGCGCGGGTTCTTTTCTTCCAGAACCTGATAGGGTTTTTCGGGCAGGATGATCGCGCGTTCGGTGCGGGTTGCCCCCGTATCCACCCCGCGCCCCGAAAACGGATCCAGCGCGAAAACCTCGCGTTCCACGGTGGAAAACCAGCCGGATTTTTCGGTTTCCACGCGCTCGCTTTCCAGTTCTTCCATTGTCCACGCCAGCGCCCAATCCTCGCCGATCGTGCCGTCTGCTTCCTCCAGAACCTCGCGCAAAGGCCCCGTTTGGCGGGTAAAGGCCGAGGAATACATCGGCCCCACATGAAACCGGCGCAGGCGCTTGGGGTGCAGATCATCGAAATCCTCGTCAAAGCCTTTGGCGATGGTCAACAGCTTTAACCCCACCAAAGATTGCGCCATCAGATGCGCTTGGGCTTCGGGCCAGCGGCGTTCGTCTTTGGGCAGAGAGGTGCGGCCTGTATCCTCGACATCCATCAGGTAGATCACCGGCAAATTCACCTGACTATCATAAACCGCCCAATGCAGCAGATACCGCTTGCGATCCGCCCCGTCATTGCCTTGCCACAGGGCTTCGGGATCATTTTGAGGCCAGAACAATTCGCCCCGTTGCAGTTCCTCGTAATATTTGCGTTGCGACATGGCGTATTGCAGTTTTGTGGGGATTTCCAGATCACCAACAATCTTGCGGATCATCTGATCCTTAAGATCATCCGCACTTGGCAATCCGCGCAAATGGCGTTCGGCCTGATGGGCGTCATTGGCCATGGTCATCAATTCTTGCGCCACGGGAAATCCGCTTTCGTGATTGTCGAAAACCAGTTCACGGTTTAACGCCCCGCCCACGCGGCCCGTCATGTGGTATTTGTTTCCCAGCGCGCGAAAACTGCGCGATATGACCAGAATATAACGGCCCAGCACGGCCACATCGGCCTTGCTTAAATTGCGCTCAACCTCCATCGCCCCCGCCACCCGCGCCAAATGGGTGGTGATGCGATCAAACTTGGCAAAATACCGCCGCACGTTTTCGATGGTTTTCAATTCGACATGGTCGGCTGATAGGTTATTTTTTGGCACGGAACCACCTCACTAATCGTTTAACATCAGATCGCAAAACAGCCTCGTATTGTTTTACATCCCCGACAGTATCGCCCAACGAAACATAAGCCGCCTTTTGCAAAAACCAACCAACACGCCCACCAAAGCGGAAATACACAGGGAAGAAAAATCTACTGGCTATCCACGTCAGAAACACAATCGAAAAGGGGGCCATTACAATAGATCCAACACCAAAAGCCATATTTGGCTCCACGCCAATTACTGTAACAACACCAACACATAACCCAAACAGAAGTAGAAAGGGTAACGCATACATGAAGTAAACCAACATCATATATGCAAAACCAATCCAAAGTGCGAAAATACCCACTATCCAAGAGCCCCGGGGGGTATTCTCAGATTGCCATGCCTCCGGTAGGCTTTTCATTTCCTGATCATTCATATTATCCACGCTCACTCGACTGTATCCCTATCATTCCCAACCAAACTAGGCAAAATAACGCCGCACATTTTCGATGGTTTTCAGCTCGGCATGGTCGTTTGATAGGTTGTTTTTTGGCACTGTTTATCCTTTGGGACGCTCGCTGGGGTCGTGTGATTTCTCATATCGGTATGATCCGATGAGCTTACGGAAAGGTTTTGGTAATGGCCGTAGAATACCAGCAACTGAAACGAGCATCCAATTCCCGAATGTCAAAAATAAGGCAATACTGCCCATAGAAAAGAGCGCCATCCCAACTCCGAAAACCGTTCTTGAAATAGGGTCGCCAACTCCCCAGTATTTTAGTAGATACCCAAATAAAAACAGGCCCGTCCCACCAGCGAGTAGGTAAATCAGATTTCTTCGCCCTCTATTCAAATCAGCTATCTTTCAATTCGGTCAAATTATTTCGATAAAATGTGGGGAGGGTGCGCTAACAGTCTGCGCTAAAACCCTTACCCACCATACATATTCTTATCATGCTTATCGACAATCTTGGCAAAACGGCGCGCGAACCGCTCGTCGGCTTTGGCTTTTTGCTCTAGCACTTTGCGGGCGAATACCATGTGATCGTCGTGGGCTTCCATCATATCGGCCATGCGTTGGTTGGTGGCGGTGCCGATGGCGGCCATGGCGGCTTGGGCTTCCTGATCGGTTTCAACGCCGATTTCATTGATCCGGTGCGCCACGTCCTGTTGTTGCGCGGTTTTCAATGATTTGGTTAAGGCGTCATACAGAACCACCCGCTGCTTGGTGTCGGTTTTCAGCTTGTTAATCAAAACCATCTGCGTTGCCGCCTGATTTTGCAAAGAATCAATCCATGTTTTGCCGGTTTCGATATAGCGTTCCAAGGTTTGGGATTTGGCCAGTTTAACCTGTTCGTCCTGCACCATAGCGTTATATTCGGAATTCAATTCCGCCAATTCCGATTCCAGCTTGGTGCGCGCGGCGGCGTCTTGCTCCATGCTGATTTTATTTTCCAGCGCGATGATTTTAGGATCCATCGCCAAAATATCGGCCCGCAAGGTTTCCAGCGCGCC
>CAMZKY010000313.1 GCA_947311455.1 uncultured Marinosulfonomonas sp.
CGTCGCCACAGCCATATGTGGCAGGATTGGTGCGTCAAAGCCATGCACGAAGGTTTGGGCGATAAATTTGTTGGCACCTCTAATTGTCTAATTGCCATGCGCAGCGAAGTTGAGGCGATCGGCACAAACGCTCACGAATTGCCGATGGTTTATGCGGCCTTGGCCGAAAGTGACGAGGCGTTAAAGCAGGCGCCTTATGATGTGCTGTCGGATTGGCAAGATGAACATGACGGTAATCTGCGCATCATACTGCCTGATACCTATGGCACCATCGGATTTTTGGAAAACGCGCCGGATTGGCTGGCGTCCTGGACTGGGATTCGCATTGATAGCGGCGATCCGGCAACGGGGGCAGAAATTGCGATCAACTGGTGGAAATCACGCGGAGAAGACCCAACTAAAAAACTGGTTATTTTTTCGGACGGTCTGGACGTGGATAAGATCATCGAACTTAACGCGCAATTCAAAGGCCGTGTCCGTGTTTCATTTGGGTGGGGCACATTGATGACCAACGATTTTCGTGGTTTGACGGAAGACGACAGCCTGACACCATTTTCCATTGTTTGCAAAGCCATCGCTGCCAATGGAAAACCGACGGTGAAATTGTCGGACAACCCCAACAAAGCCATGGGGCCGGAAAAGGAAATCACCCGTTATAAGCGGGTGTTCAATCTGGGTGAACAAACAGCGCAAAAGGTTTTTGTCTAGCGCACGAATACGCGGGTGTTATTGATTGAGCGGCAGCTCAAAAAGAGCGTCACCCCAGCCATCAACCGATCCATGCGCGCGGATGAAAACGCTGGTTGTGCCATTCGGGATTTCAACACCAGACAAAGAGCGCGTGAAGGGTTGTTCGTTTTCATGGGGGTGGAACAGTTTGCGATATCCTAATTCGTTTCCGTCTGCATCTTCTATTCGCCAGCCATCGGCATAGTGATCCCAGCCGGAATCCGGATGCAACAGGGTAACGTCGAATCGCCATGTGGTGCCGGATTTATGGGCTGATACGCCTTCAATCGTGGGAATTTCGGCCAGCGATTGCAGGGGCAGCAGGATAAGGGCGGCAAGAAGGGATTTCATCGGGATGCTCCGGTTGTTTAGCGGTAATTTGACAGGCTATGAGGGGTTTGTCTCGTCACAAAATGGTGAAATGAAATTACGGGTCTTTTATCATAAGAACGCTGCGTGATTGTGAGGCGAATTCGCGCCGCCACAGGATGAATATGGTTAGCGTCGTAGCGATCAACAATGCTATCGGCCCTAAAAGCCATGCCAGCGCCCCCAGTGCAAAATATACCGAACGTAATCCGCGATTAAAGCTGCGCGCGGCGGTGATGTTGATTTCTGCGGCCATATTTGCGCGGGGGATGCAGGCGGGATCATTTGCATCATTAGGCACCGAGGCCAGCAAAACCGCGCAATAGCCGAATAACCGATGTGACCAGACAAATTTCAAAAACCCGTTGGCCAGAAACAGGATCACCACCAGAATTTTAACCTCCCACACCAATGCCGGAGCAGATTCAAGCGATAGGTCACGCGCAACCCCAAGCAATTGATCCTTATTACCAATCAAGGCCAGTCCGCCGCCGATCCCGATCATGCTGGTCGAGGCAAAGAATGTGGTGCTTTGGCGTAGGTTTCCTAGGATATTTGCGTCAAACACCCGCGGTTCGCGCGAAATAAATTGCGTCATCCATTCACGGCGGTAATGGGCCATAAGTGTGGAAACCGACGGGGATTTTGCATTTGAATGCTCGATCCGCCAGCCAATGCCGATCCAAGCGGTTGCAAGGGTAAATATGGCGATCATGTCCAAGGTGCTGAAATAATGTAGGCGTTGCAAAAGTTCCATGGGGTAGTTTAGCAATCAGGGATTTGACTTGCTAGTGGGAATAATTGGTAATATAACCTTACCAATTATATGAAAGGCCGCTTTATGGATATGCCCACCCCTGACGCGCGGATCATTGCCCGCAAGGATGAACTTGTCACCCGTTTGCGCGGGGTTCTGCCTGGTGATGCGGTGATTGCCGACGGGTATGAGATTAAGGCGTATGAGTGTGATGCCCTTAGCGCGTATCGCTGCCCGCCGCTTTGTGCTGTTTTGCCCGCTACCACGCAGGAAGTGTCGCAAGTATTAAAGGTTTGCCATGATTTGGGCGTGCCGGTGGTGCCGCGCGGGGCGGGCACGTCGTTGGCGGGTGGTGCTCTGCCCACGGCGGATAGCGTAATTTTGGGTGTCGGGCGGATGAACGATGTGATCGAAACCGACTACGAAAACCGTATCATTCGCGTACAATCGGGGCGCACGAACCTATCAGTGACCGACGCGGTTGAAGACGAGGATTTCTTTTACGCCCCTGATCCATCGTCGCAGCTGGCCTGTGCCATCGCCGGAAATATTGCGATGAATTCCGGTGGTGCGCATTGCCTGAAATACGGGGTAACGACCAACAATCTGCTGGGTGTTACCATGGTGTTGATGAATGGCGAAATCGTTGAAATTGGCGGCGCGCATTTAGATGCCGGCGGGTATGATTTGTTAGGACTGATCTGTGGCTCCGAAGGGCAGTTGGGTGTTGTTACAGAGGCCACCTTGCGTATCCTGCGCAAACCCGAAGGCGCACGGCCCGTGTTGATCGGGTTTGACAGTAACGAGGTTGCAGGGGCCTGCGTGTCGGACATTATCAAGGCGGGTGTGTTGCCTGTGGCGATCGAATTCATGGATCGCCCTTGTATCGAGGCGACAGAGGCCTTTGCCAAACCCGGGTATCCCGATTGCGAGGCGTTGTTGATTGTCGAGGTTGAAGGGTCAGACAGCGAAATTGATTCACAACTATCAGTGATTAAATCCATCGCCCAATCGCTCAATCCTATTGAGCTGCGCGAAAGCAAATCGGAGGAAGAAAGCGCCAAAATCTGGCTGGGGCGCAAATCGGCTTTTGGGGCGATGGGGCAGATTAATGATTATATGTGCCTCGACGGCACCATACCGGTCTCTGAATTGCCTTTCGTTTTGCGTCGAATCGGTGAGATGTCAAAACAATACGGCCTTGGCGTAGGCAACGTGTTTCACGCGGGGGATGGCAATATGCACCCGCTGATTCTGTATGATGCCAACAAAGACGGCGATCTGGAAATTGCCGAGGCTTTTGGCGCGGAGGTGCTGAAACTGTGTGTCGAGGTGGGCGGCTGTTTAACCGGTGAACACGGTGTCGGGATCGAAAAACGTGATCTGATGACCGTGCAATTTGATCCTGTTGATCTGGAAATCCAGATGGCGGTCAAGGATGTGTTTGATCCGAAATGGCTGTTGAATCCGGCTAAGGTGTTTCCGTTGGATAGCAGTGCAAAAAGGCGGGCGGGATGATGGAGCCAAGAACCGAAGAGCAGCTTTCTGAAATCATCCGTGATGCGAAATCGCCGTTGCGGATTGTGGGTGGTGGCACCCGTGGAATGGCAAGCGAGGGGGAAATATTGTCTACCCGCGCTTTGACAGGGATCACCCTGTATGACCCCGGCGCGCTTACTCTTGTTGCGCTGGCTGGCACTCCGTTTTCCGAAATTGACGCCGCGCTAAAGGCTGAAAATCAGCGCTTGCCGTTTGAGCCAATGGATTGCCGCAGGTTGTTGGGCACTGACGGCGTGCCGACGATTGGCGGTGTGGTTGCCGCAAACGTTTCCGGCCCGCGCCGTATTCAGGCGGGGGCGTGTCGGGATAGTTTGATCGGGGTTCGGTTTGTGGATGGTATGGGCAACATTATCAAAAACGGCGGGCGGGTGATGAAAAACGTCACGGGCTATGATCTGGTCAAACTGATGGCGGGGTCATACGGCACGCTGGGGGTGTTGACGGAAGTGTCGTTCAAGGTGTTGCCGGATGTGGAAACGTCTGCCTGTTTGGTGATTAACGGGCTAGATCACGCAACTGCGGTGCGGGCTATGGCGCAGGCCCTTGGATCCCCGTATGAAATCACCGGTGCGGCCTATATAGATGGGGAAACCCTGATTAGGATCGAAGGTTTTAAAAATTCAGTGAGCTACCGGGCCGAGAAATTACGCGCGTTGTTAGGGGTATTTGGTGGCGTACTAATCCAAGACGATCATCTTGCGGTGCAATCCCGTTGGCATGGGATACGGGACGTTATGCGGTTTGCCGGCACAACCGGCAATGTATGGCGTATATCGGTAAAACCAACCGATGCGCCCGAATTGATTGGCCGTTTGCCTGTGCCGGAGGTTGCGATGGATTGGGGGGGCGGCCTGATCTGGGCGTTGGCCGATCCTGATGTGGATATCCGTGCCGCAATGGGCGAAACCAAAGGCCACGCCACCCTGGTGCGGGGGGAAGGGTTTGCGCGCGTTCATCCAGAATCGGCGGGTGTTGCCATGCTTGCCAAGGGGATCAAAGCAAAATTCGACCCACGCGGGATATTGAATGTGGGGGTTATGGGCGCATGAAAACCAATTTCACCGACCAACAATTAACCGACCCCAATATCAAACGCGCCGATGAAATTTTGCGCACCTGTGTGCATTGCGGGTTCTGCACCGCGACCTGCCCGACCTATCAAATTTTGGGGGACGAACTGGATAGCCCGCGCGGCCGGATTTATTTGATTAAGGATATGTTTGAATCAGGCCGACCTGCCGACAAGAAAACCGTGGAACACGTTGATAAATGCCTGTCCTGTTTGGCCTGTATGACAACCTGCCCCTCTGGTGTGCATTACATGCATCTGATCGATCAGGCACGGGCCTATATCGAAAAAACCTATAAACGCCCATTGATGGATCGCCTGTTGCGCTGGGCACTGTCGCAGATCATTCCGTATCCCAAACGATTCCGTTTGGCGCTTTGGGGGGCCAAGCGGGGTAAGCCTTTGGCGTTTTTGATTCCCGATCAACGGCTAAAGGCAATGTTGGAAATGGCCCCGAAACGAATTCCGACTGTTTCCAAAAATGATACAGCTCAAATTTTCGCCGCAATTGGCCCCCGTAAAAAGCGTGTTGCACTGTTGACCGGCTGCGCGCAAAAGGCCCTGAACGCCGATATAAACGATGCCACAATTTCGGTGTTACGCCGCCTGGGGTGTGAGGTGGTGATTGCCAAAGGCATGGGCTGTTGCGGGGCCTTGACCCATCACATGGGCAGACAAAAACCGGCCCATGAAAGTGCTGCCGCCAATATCCGTATCTGGATGGCCGAGGTAAACGGCGAAGGCCTTGATGCAGTGGTGATAAATACCTCGGGCTGTGGCACCACTGTTAAGGACTACGGCCATATGTTTCGCAATGATCCAATGTCAGCCGATGCGGCGCATATCGCCAGTATTACAAAGGATATAAGCGAGATTTTAATCGACCTTGAATTCCCTAAAAATAAGCCGATGGAGATTACAGTGGCTTATCATGCGGCTTGCTCCTTGCAGCATGGGCAGCAAATTAAAACCCAGCCCAAAACTCTGTTGAAACGCGCGGGTTTTGAAGTGGTGGAACCCAAAGATAGCCATCTATGTTGTGGATCAGCGGGCACATATAACCTGCTACAGCCCGAGCTTTCACAAGAATTAAAATCGCGCAAAGTGACCACCCTTGAGGCCAAGCAGCCTGATGTAATCGCCGCCGGAAATATCGGGTGTATGATCCAGATTGGTAGCGGCACAGACATCCCCATTGTTCACACAGTTGAATTGTTAAATTGGGCAATATCTGGGCAGAAGCCTCGCGAAATTGTCTAATTCCAGTCCTAATGACGCCTTAACGCATGGCTATCCAATAACGAGAAATCGTTGGAGGAAAGATGCGTTTCTTATTTGGCATATTAGGCATTTTGCTTTGGTTAGCAAAACCCGCGTTCGCACAACAAGCGAGCCCGTTGAGTTTATTGCTGACAAGCGATGATAGCCGTGGCTGGGAAGCTGTTGGCCGATTGAATATTGGTGGAATCAATATGTGTACGGGTGCACTGATTTCACCCCGATTGGTGTTAACAGCAGCGCATTGTTTGTATGATTCGAAAACCGGAAAACAGGTAGATGCCACATCAATTGAATTTTTAGCCGGTTGGCGCAGTGGCCGCGCGACGGCTTATGCAAAAGTGCGCCGCGCTGTTTTGCATCCTGACTATGTGTTCGGACACAAGGTAAGTGCGGATAGAATTCGCAATGATCTTGCCATTCTGCAATTAACGCAACCGATTAACAAAACCTCGGTGAAGCCCTTTAAAATCGACAATAAACCATCGATGGGTGCCCAAGTAGAGGTGGTTTCCTACGCATTTGACCGTGCCCAATCGCCTTCGCTGCAAAAGGCATGCTACGTGCTTTCCAGCCAGTCTGGCACATTAGTGTTTAGCTGTGATGTTGATTACGGATCGTCGGGTGCACCAATATTCGCCATGCACGATGGTAAGCCATGGATTGTTTCGGTTGTTTCGGCCAAAGCCGAGGTTGCAGGATCAAAGGTGGCGCTAGGAAGCATTCTTCAGGAGCCATTACTGGATATCATTAAGGTTCTACGCGAAACTGAGCCACGGTTCCCGCAAACCGTGGCTTTGGCTACCACCCAGGTACCACAGTTAGGCGCAAAATTTTTACGCCCATAACCTCTTGAAAACGCCAAAATCCATTCTTATCTCATTTTCATCGGATGCCACCTGCTGGGTTCGATGGCAATATCCGCCTGTCCATTTTGGAAGGCAAACATATTTATCGCTTGAATGAGGATGAAAAAATGAGAACTATTGATTTAGCCCCCCTATACCGTGCCACTGTCGGATTTGACCAAATCGCCGATATTATGGATCGAGTGTTTACCAACGATGTCGGCAAACAAAGCTATCCCCCTTATAACATTGAAAAAACCGATGAAGACGCGTGGCAGATTACCATTGCTGTCGCCGGTTTTTCTGATGAGGATCTGAACGTTGAAGTCCGGGAAGGTGCGCTGATTATTACGGCGGACAAAAAGGACGATGATTCCGACAAGGTTTACCTGCATCGCGGCATCGCCACCCGTGCGTTTGAGCGGCGTTTTCATATGGCAGAACATGTGCGCGTAACGGGTGCAACCCATATTGACGGGATGCTGCATCTGGATCTTGTGCGTGAAGTACCGGAAGCTTTAAAACCACGTCAGATCAAAATTACATCTGATTTGCCGGTTCAAGGCAAAGTGGTTGATTCCAAAGTCAAGAAAGTAAACTAATTAAATCAGGGCGTTAGGTGTGATAGTCCTAGCGTCCTATTTGAATCGAAAATTCAACCTACTTTGCGGAACAAACCGTCTGGCCCGGGTGCAGGTATGTATTTCATCGGCTCGCATGATGATCCGGTCACTCAAGCCTTTGATGTGCGGCTTATCCCACCAAAGAGTGCTGTCAGAGTAGAAAAATATTAACACTGGTTAACTGCGGGATTCGCGGCGAAAACAGTGTATGCAAACTGTATGTATTGCGTATGCATTTTGTATGGCAAATTTCTGGCAGGTTTTAGGGTTAACGCACCGCGCGCCTCGGCTTTCAAATTTGGTTACAGGGTAGAAAAGTTTCCAGCGCCCAACAGATTGAGCGCTGGCATTTTCGCTAAAGGGCTATGACCCTAGTTTGCATCTAGAGATTTCGCCAAACGCATCAGTTTAATCGCTTCGGCGCGATAGCCGAAGGCATCGTCGCCTTTGCTGGCTACGGCAAAGGCGATGGCATCATCGAAAGACCAGCCGTTCAGATATTTGCTATCGCGCAGAATTTGTCCGTATCCGGCAATCGCAACCGAGAATTTCACATCGTCGGTTATATTATTCATATCCGCCGTGATGGGGGTGGATAAAAGCTGGCTGGTGTCGGCTCCGGGGGTTTTGTAACGCAGTTTCAAAAAGCCAAGTTCCTTTGATCCCTCAATCGCATCTGTGGTTTGATAGCGCAGTGCGTCGTTTAGAACGGCATCTGATCCAACAGGGGTAATTTCGTAAATCGCGGTAACGGTATGACCCGCGCCGATTTCGCCTGCATCCACCGCATCATTGTTAAAATCTTCGCGTGCCAGTGCGCGGGTTTCGTAGCCGATCAGGCGGTATTCGGCGATTTGGGTGGGGTTGAATTCTACCTGAATTTTCACGTCATTGGCGATAGGGAACAACGCACCGCCCAGCTGATCAACCAGCACTTTTTGGGCCTCCGATAAGGTATCAATGTAAGCCGCCTGCCCATTACCGTTTTGCGCCAGTGCTTGCATGGTGGCGTCATCCAGATTGCCTCGGCCAAAGCCCAGCACAGATAGGTAAGTGCCTGTATCGCGTTTTTTGGCGATGAAATCCTTTAACGCATCAGGGTTGGAAATGCCGACGTTAAAATCACCATCTGTGGCAAGGATAATACGGCCAATTTCGCCATCTTTAGCCATGGATTCAACGACGGAATAGGCCTGCTGCAAGCCCTGCTGCCCTGCGGTTGAGCCGCCTGCGGACAGGTGTGACAGGGCGGCGGAAATCCTGGATTTGTCTGAAACTTTGGTTGGCTCAAGAACCATTCCGGCGCTGCCCGCATAGGTGACAATCGCGATTTCGTCTTCGGGCCGCAGCTGGGACAACATCAGGTTAAAGCTTTGGATGAGAAGCGGCAGTTTATCGCGGCTATTCATTGATCCCGAGGTATCTATCAGAAACACAAGGTTTAGCGGCGGTCGATCGTCCAGCGCGGGCATTTCACCCTGAATGCCGATATGCACCAGCTGGGTGCCAGCGTTCCACGGAGTTGGCATGATCGTGATGGTGGGTTTGAACGGGGCTTCATTCGCCATGGGGGCGGGATAATCGTAAGGGAAATAATTGATCATTTCCTCGACGCGCACAGATTGTGGATCGGGCAAATAGCCGTTCAAGATAGACGAACGCATGATCGCATAGGACGCCGTATCAACATCAATGGAAAAGGTGGAAACCGGATCGTCGCTGGTAATTTTAACCGGGTTAGAGTCTTCATTTGCAAAGGCTTCGGTGTTTGGCACCTCGGGTGCGATCATGCTGTCATCATAGGCGGCAATTTCTCGGCTTAAACCGGTAGCGGCTTGGGGCGCCATTTTGCGGCTGGCAGTAACGGGGGCGGGTTCAGCCATCAACATTGGCGATTCGGCGGCGAACACTTCTGTCGACGTTTCGCGCATCAAATCGCCAGATGTCGCCCCGCTTTCGGCGATTTTACCAAGGGTTGGATTAGAACTGGCGGTGTTGCTTGCGCCGGATTGCGCAACAACGGTTGGGGCGGCTGGTGGTTTTGCCGGAGCGGGATTGGGCAGTGTTAGGGCGGTGTCCTTTACGATCTCGGGGCTTTGATCCGGGTTGCTGGAAAAACCTGAAAGATCATTTTGTGTATAAAAGAACAGCCCAATACCAAGTGCGGCGATGGATGTGGTGACAGTAAGGGTGCCACGGGTGGTTAATGAATTTAGCATGCTGAAAACTCCTGCTGTAAAGCCCGACCTGTTTGTCGGGCGATCAGAAGTAAGACGCGGCTCATCCACCGATCCTTGGCGGGAATTTTGCAAATCGTCAAAGTTTTTCATTGCCAGCGCTAAATCATCCGCCTTTTGGGCGGGTTTTGGAGTGGCGGCTGTCATCATGTCTTTTAGGTGCTTTAGATCATCTGTCATGATGTTTGCTCCTGTTCATGCAGGGCGCGCAGTTTCTTTTTCACTTCGGCCATGCGCCAGCTGATTGTGCCTTCGGATACGCCCAGAACATCGCCGGCTTGTTTATGTGTCATCTCGTCTTCCAATGTTAGGGCGAGGGTATCGCGCAGCTCTGGCGGGAGGGTATTCATTGCTTGGGTCAGCCAATCAAGGCCATCTTGGGTTTCTTCATTCGCGGCGATGCGGTTGATTTCCCAATCGCCCCAGCCATCGGTTGCACGGGCATACGTGGCGCGTTTGCGGCGTTTATCGTGGGCAGCGTTCACCGCAACACGGTAGAGCCACGTTGAAAACCGCGATTTGCCATCGTATTTTTGCAGCTTGGCCGGAAGTGCGGCGCAGATTTCCTGTGTCAGGTCTTGGGCGTCGGGGTGGGTGCCCATCAGCCGAAAGCACAGGCCGAACAGCCGATCATAGCTGCGCGTCAGCAGGAAAGAGAACGATTCGCGATCTCCGTTTGCGGCAGCTTTTGCCAGTGTTTCGTCGGTTACTTCCATGCGCATCACAATTGTTAGACGCGGCGCAAAGGTCAATCCTTGGAATTTAATTTGATTGTATATGATTTGGGGTCAAAACACCCTGAAACGGGATTTTATTTGCCATATTCCAGAATTCAAGTATATGAATACAAACGTTTGGCGATTTCTTATAGGGAAATTCCGGCGTGAACAGGGAGAGAACCATGTATCGTAAAGCCAGTTCTGGCCGCTTTATCGGCTTATCCACGTTCTTGATCGTGATTGTGATGGCTGTGTTTACATGGGTGATGTACGGCATGGCGCTGCAAGTGTTCAAAATGACCGACATCATGATCGAACTGAACGACAGCATCAAAACCATGGTGGCATCCACCGTTAGCATGTCAGAAGATATGCACCGGATTAATGCCAATATGAGCGATATGAATGTGAATATGGCCAATATGGATGGCAGCATCGCCAGCATGGATACTAAAATGGGCAATATGTCGGGATCAATCGCGACGCTTTCCAATGATATGCACATCATGGGCGCAAGTATGAACAAGATGACATATGACGTGGGCCAAGCAACCTACGCATTTTCAAATCCGATGTCATATATGTGGGGCAATCCGTTTCCATTCTAGGCACGTTTCTTAACCGATTCCCCGAAAAACCAACATTTTTACTCCTCCAAATTCATTTTGGGGGCTATATTTTTGCGGAAGGCCCTTGTGGCCGCTCCAAATGGTGCGGCAAAGTGCCCAAAAAAACTGAAAACCTAATAGATTGAAAAATAACGAGAAATTCACGTTGAGGGGGCAAACATATCCCCGAAAACACCTTGAAATTTTTAAAAACCAATTATGAGAACATATTCTCATATCAGAATATACTGGTATATTAAGCCAATCTCGGTTAGTAATTCATTAGGGAGATGCGCGATGTTGTGTTTTAAAAGACAAAACGTCGTAAAATGAATAGGGAGTAGCCAATGCGTAAACTATGCAAAATAGCAATTTCAGCTATGGCTTTTGCAGCAATCGCTCCGTTTAGCGTCGCTGTTGCACAGGAATATCAAACTGCTGTTGTCACATCCGTCACATCGGGCGGGAGCGCCACAATCGGTGGCACAGTGATTCCATATAAACAAGTTACTCTAACAGCGCAGATCCCGGGCCGGGTGAAATTTCTAGCGGGCAACGAAGGCCACAAAGGCGAAGTTGGCGAAGTTCTTGTTCAGATTGATGATGATGACATTCAAGCGCAACGCCGTGCGGCGCAAGCAAGGATTATGCAAGCAGAAGCCGCTGTTCGCAATTCCCGCATGCAATATTCCCGCGAACTATACGCGCCCCGAATCAATTCAATTTCAGGTATTCCCGGCATGGGCATACCTGCAACATTCGATCAGTTCTTTACCCGCGGATTTGCTGATTCTGTTGGTGTCGGCAATTCAGGCGTGGAGCGTCAGGCCGATCTTTATGCGCGCGGCGTTGGTATTGATACCGCGCAAAGCGGGTTGTTAGCGGCGCAGGCTGTACTTGAAACCCTTGATGCCAAAGTGCGTGATTCACGCGCGGTAGCGCCTTTCGATGGTATTGTCTTGGCGAAAATGGTCGAAGTGGGCGACACGGTTCAACCGGGCATGCCGCTGATTACTTACGCCTATATTGAATATTTGCGCGTTGATGCCGAAGTGCCTGTGCGTTTGGCGGCGAGCCTTTCAGAAGGTATGATCGTTCCGGCCCGTCTTGATGTGAGCGATGGGAATGTTGACGCCAAGGTCGCGCAGATTTTTCCGGTTGCCGATGCGGCGCACCACACTGTTAGGGTCAAGTTTGACCTGCCATATGGCACTGCCGGTGGCCCGGGCATGTATGTCGAAGTCACTGTGCCTGACGGATCAATTCAAGCCAGATCACAACCGGCCGTTCCACCAGAGGCCCTAATTTGGCGTGGAAGCCTACCTTCAGTTTTTGTTCTTGACGAAAACGGAAATCCCAATTTGCGTCTTGTGCGGGTCGGGTACCCTTAGCCAGATGGGCGTATCGCTGTTGTGTCTGGTCTCACCGGAGGCGAAAC